>JABDCW010000034.1:0-20037 GCA_013287905.1 Chlamydiota bacterium
AAACATAGCTAATTTTGCATAAATGGGCAGGCGTTGGTCATACATTTGTTCGAATGAGTTTTCCGGATCGTGTTGGTTCAAATAAGAGGGGACGCCGTCTTTAAATATTCTTTGCTTGATGATTTGCTTTTCGACATCTAAAAAAATCAATTTTCCCCTCTTTTTGACCTTACTATAGTTTTCCTGATTGATCAGTGTGCCTCCACCCACAGAAATCACCGAGTTGGAGACTTCCCGGATGGAATCGACGGCTTGCATTTCCAGTAAGCGAAAGCCCCCTTCTCCCAGTTTATTGGCAATTTGCCGGCAGGAGAGCGGTTCGAGATATTTTTCTCTATAAAATTGCTCGATAATTACGTCTGTTTCAATAAAAGGGCAGTGCAATTCTCTGGAAAGTAATTTTCCAAAATAACTTTTTCCGCAAGACTGGTAGCCAAAAAGAATGAGGTTATTTTGATTAGAGCCTGTCATCTATCCCTCTTGAAGTTCGTGTGCACGCAATTCAAAAAAAAATAACGCAAAGAAGCAAGTGGACAACATACTATTACCCGTAAGTATAGACTTTAATTCAACACAAAGGCACGAAGACACCAAGACACTGAGAAGGAATGGTCTCTATGTCAAAATTTCTTTGTTTCTTTGGGACTTTGTGCCTTTGCGTTGAATTTTTTTAATACTTTTCCAGATCAGCTTTCAAACTCCATAGGAAGGGGCTTTCCGCAAGCAGCTTCGATGCGGATCTCACTTCCCTCTATAATATCGATTGCATTTTGTTTTTCAAGGACATTTGAAAAGGAAAGCAGCTCATTTCTTCTTAAATAATCAAAGGCGCGCGATTGAGCGGGATGATCCTGTACATGCGATTCGAGGTACTTTTTGCCATCTGTGCCGCAAAGATAATAACGCTTTCCACTCAAGCCTTCAACAGGAGGACTGATGACGCGGTAGAGTTTTTTATCATGCAGATCGGGCCAGCCGGAGGAGGGATTGCGAAAAATAACATAAGACATTTTTAAGGAGCTTAAATTTATCGACGATGCGCGTTGAATTTGCTTAAGAAGTTCCGGTTTTTCAAATTCCCGCTGGGCATAGCAAGGGGTATTATGCAGTTTTAAGGCCGGGCATTCTCCACGCCAGACGCATGGAGCCTGGACAGGCACGTTTTGTTTAACAAAGTCATCGCGTAACTGCAAAACCCGACGATTGGATTCTCCAAAAGAACTTTCGACAATGAGGAGGTGGCCGTCAGGCGTTAACTGGTCTAATAGCTTAAGCAAAAATGTCTGCTGGTCATTTTGCCACCCTTTTTTTGATGGGGGAAACAGCTCCTCCAGACAATGGCCGACAATAATCAGGTCAAATTTTCCTTCTGCCAGAGTACCGCTCTTTCCAAAAGACCATTTGCGAATAGAGACAGGCAGTCCATACCTGCCGCACACTTCTGTGCCAAGTTTCAATGCGGACTCATTGCGGTCAACAGCAATGACTTCCTGAGCTCCATGCCGTAAAGCCGCAAAGCCAAAAGCGATGGGACCACTGCATACGTCCAATACTCGCTTTGGGGTTTTGGGGAGCTCTCCAATCAATGATAACCCTTGTTGATAATGGATCATCCATTGGTATAAGAGATAGGCGCCCAAAAGATCGGGGTTGTTAAAATAATCTTGTCCAAGGAGCGACTCCCCATTGAGCGATTTTTCTTCCAGGGCTTTTACGGCACTGACAACGCTCCTAAATTCCCGCGTTTGCAATCGGTCGGGAGGGCCTGGCAATTTCTGAAAACGCCTCCACACCCCGATCAATATAGGGATCAGGTTTTCCGTATCAGCGCTTATTGTCTTTTTATTTGTCTTCATATTTATTGAAAAATCAGTTCTTTATCTTGTTCTGTCATTTCCCGAAATTCGCCTGTGGCCAGATTGCCTAAATGCAAACCGCCAATTCTGATGCGGGTCAGCTCTATCACGGAGAGACCTGCGGCCTCAAGTAAGAGACGAACTTCCCGCTTTTTTCCTTCTCCGACAGCGATTTTAATTGTCCCTTTTCGTACCTTTTTGACCCGCAAAGGCTTAATAAAGGCGCCCTCGACCAATGTTCCGCGGGAGATCAGGGCGAGGTGCTCCGCTGTAATTTCAGCGTCTGTCTTTGCCACATATTCTTTTAGAATATTGGATGAGGGGTGGATGACTCTGTTGGCAAAATGACCATCGTTCGTGACCAATAACAACCCTTGGGTCTCTTTGTCGAGCCGTCCAATAGTGAACAGCCGATAAGGAATCTCTTGAAAAAGGTCCAACACAACTTTTGTCGAAGGGGTCCGTTTTGCTGTGCATATGACTCCTGCCGGTTTATTGAAGATATAATAAACCTTGGGTTCAGAATGGCCGATCGCTTTGCCATCCACAACAATTTTGTCCTGTTCATTAACGAGATGTTGAGGTTCAATCACTGTGACTCCATTTACCGTTACGCGGGAATCAAAAATGAGCGACTCGCAAGCCCTGCGGGAGGCAATGCCGGCTGCGGCCATAAATTTGCTGAGTCTGATTTTTTTTTTTGTGTCCATGTTTTTCCACAAGTGGATGAATTAGAGTCGTAGTTTACATTGTATGCGTTTAAACTGTCAAGAAGTTTCAAAAATATTTATGATTAAATGTTTTTTCATCTTTTTTCATCTTTTTTGTTTCTATTAAATAATTGATCTATTAAAATTTTGCTAATTAAATTATAAAAGTGGTTTTTTCATGTTAGCTTTATCCTCATCAAATCAATTCGCAGTTAAACAGAATGATCACACAAAAGTTTCTAATAAAAATAGATCTCCAAAATCTGTTGTCATTGAAAATATCGCAAAGAAAGCATTAAAAGAATTTGCTGTGATGTTTCTCATTTCCGCAGTTACCCTCTATTTTACTGCAGCGCCCATAGGAGTGTTGGTCCTTTTAGCTGATATCGTCACAGTAGTTGCCATCAATGCATTGATCCGCTATGTCCTGGAAAAGTATAAGAATCACGAGATTATTAAGAGAAATCCTGTCGTTAAGTATCTGGCTCCTGCCGTTTATTGCATGTTCGATATGAAAACCCGCGATGTCGTAGTTCATGAAAGCGGTCATGCGCTTAGTGCCAGATGGCTTTATCAGTTGAAATCACCCCCTAATATAGAAGTGTTTCCAAGCGATCCTGTGATAAAAATGCCATTCAAACGCCAAGTCGGAGGGGGAGTGACCCGAGTTGTCATCAAAGGATATACGATAGCCGGGAAATTTTTTGGTCCGGTGAAATCTCAGATCATCTTTGCAGCAGCGGGCGCAGCATCCTCGATTTTTTGTGCCGTCTTTCATATTATTTTGGCACACAGGGTAAGAAAAACGAATCCGGAATTGAGCCGTTATTTAAACATGACTGCAATCACAAGTATTGCCAATCATACTCTTTATGCCCTTTCCGCAATTGGCAATACAACCAAGAATTACGGGCATGACTTTATCCGCCTTGCCATGCTGGGAGTCAATCCGCTTATTTGCGCCATTGTCATCGTTGCTATTCCTGTGATCGTAAAACTTGGTTTGTATTATTGTAGTTCCATAGCGCCTAAAATGAATTAAATTATCATAATTAAGAAAAGGATAATTTATGAATGTCAATCATGCTTTAGTTCCATGCCACTCCTATGTCGATCAATGGTTTCAGTATGCCATGGATTACGATACATTGAAAGGACGGATGCTCTCCGGGGAATTCAATACCTGTCTACCCCAAGACAGGGCATTTATCATGGAATTTGTCAATAAAAAAGAATGGATTTTTCAAGCGATTAAAAACGAAGACTTCCATTTCTTTCAGGCTCTTGTAGAAGCGGGTGCAGATGTAAATGCAGTAAATGAAGATGGATGGTCTGTTTTGGCCCTTGCCTGTAATTTTGGCTGTTCGCCCAATTTATTTCTTTTATTGGATGGGAAAGGGGCTAAATATCAGGCAAAGGAAGGTTCTTTGCTTAGCTTTTTACTGAAGCGCACCTGCCCTGATATGTATGAGACACAAAAAAGAAAGGAACAGGCAAACGAATGGCGGCGGCTGCTTGTAATGACCATGCCCCAAATTCCTTCAGAGGAGTTCTATGCAATTCCTGATGTCCTTGCTAAACATCTCTGGGCCTATGTGATCGAGATGGTGCAAAATGACGATAAGGTGCATCAGGCGTTCGGAGAAGTTGTTTGTCGATTGATAAATGAAAACCCGAAGGGAGTTATCCTTATTTTCAGGAAATTCCTGAAGGACTGCGATAATGATTATGATTTCAGAGTGAGCCTCATCGAATTGATTGCACAAAAAAAGGTGGCAGACCATTTTATCGAGCAAATTGTAACTGATCCGGAGATCTTATTTTCGAATCTGACGAAGAGCGGATATTTTGAGAACCTTGAGCAGTGCTGGACTCCGTCTGGCGATCTGTTGGCATTATCGCAAACTTGCAAAGATTTTCGGATAGGAATCTATGTCAAAGCTATATTAAATGCGACAACTTTGAGCGAAGCGGCTACGCTCTTACTCCACTTGTGTCATTTACCCGATGTGGGTGGGTTTGACAAAGCAATTATAGATCGCCTGCGTGGACATATTGTTGCTCTGGAAAGAAAAGAGAGAAGTACAGTATGGATGGCAATGGCGAAATGTTATGAAGATGGGCTTTCAATCATTATCGGCTACTTATGTGATGATCACAGATCTCGCAATGAACTCTTGCAGCTGATAAAATTGGGGTTTGATCCGAACATGCCTGACCTTGATCATTGTCGAACATTTTTGTTTCCTCGAGGGGTTCAGTTTTTGAACGCTGATAACATCAGAAGCATCGGATTTAACCCCGATCATGTCGATGCGTATGGCAATAATGCCATAGAGCATCACTGCAGAAATTTTGAGCGATCGATGCTATGTATAATTAGAACTCTTGTACGCGCAGGCGGCAGCCTTACCGACCGGTTCCCAAACATTCAGCACTGCCGACGCGCTTTCCCCAAGGACAATTATTTACAGGCCGTATTAGGTATTGCACTTCTTTATCCTCATAGAGCACCGATGAAACGAATTTTCGAAACGATGTCAAATGAGGATGCGACTCGCTTTCATGAGGCCATTTGCAACGATTCTATACTGAATGCTATTTTGGGAAAATTTATGCGACTGGCAGCCAAAAAGGAAGTCATTAGGGGAACGAATGTTCGGCCTTATGATTCTTTTAATCAACAGTGGGAGAAGAAATATCACCCGGAAGATCTCAAGAAGCTCGACTCAAGTCTTTCAGGAAAAAATAACGATTTTTTAGCCATTTTGAGCGAATTCTGGGATGGGATTGTCCCTTCCGAAATTTTTAAAATGATCCCTGAGTCCCCATTGGGATCTTTGATCCTGAATGCATTGCAAATGCAGCATAGGCAGTTGATCGAAAAAAGAAGAAATGAACCGGTAGTGCTTGGTGAATTACTCGGTTGCATTGCGTTTCATGATGACATGGTGCATATCAATCGTTATCTTTTTGCAAATCCTGCATTTATGCGCATGCTGGTCGAGGATTATATGCATGCAAAAGCCATTTCGATTCTTCCCGGCGGCGGAGCGAAAACAAATTATGGAATAACCATTTTTCCATTGATGCAAAAAATGGGGGATCTATTACAACTTCCCAGTTATTCACACCATCTTCCAGTGTGGCACAGAACACTGTTGGATGCTTTTAAGGAGCGTATCCGGCCTATTCCAACAGAAACATTGCAGATTCCGGACTGTGCCTCCGTTCGTTTATATGGGCGTACGGCCGTTGTGACCTCTGAAAATGGCTGCCACGCGTTCAAATTTTTAAGACAAGGGGAAAAGTATGACTACTTTGCTCAGGAACACAGCGTATGCCAGGCATTTCGCGCAATAGCGGAACAATTCAACAGCCTGATCATCGATCCTGTCGGTGTTTATGCCGTCAGGCAATTGCCTTTGGCTTTACATCCTTTTCAGCAGGAATTAGGAGGACTTAATCACCGATTTGTTTTTCACTATAAAGCTCATCCGGATACATATGTATATTTACAAGATGTCCCTGCTGAAAAATATGGGGAAGCGAGAGAAAAAACACTGCATGAGGCAGCTAAGCTCATTCAGTTAGGGATTTATCCCGATTTGGCCGCTATGTTCCATAACCATCAGCAATCGCGAAGGTATGTGCTATTAGTCGATGTAATGGTACGTCTGATACACAATAGCACTCCTGATTCGATGTTCAAACCTGCCGGGGGAGCTGGTCGTCTGGAGACGCCATTTGTGAAGACAAAATATCCAAATGCCAGGCTGACGGGGATGACCGACTTGAGGGATGCCCTGTTATATTATGGCGAGGGCAATATGGTTAAAGACTCCATAGAGGATATGCGCGGTGTGGGATTTAAAGATAGAGGGACGGTTAAATATTTTTATCAGATGAATGCTTTGTCGAGTGTTTTATTGATCGATATGCTGATCCTTGCGGAACGGTATATGAAAGAGGGAAGCCTGCAGTGGACAAATGAGGCAATGAATGAGAGGTTCGGAAGGGAGCTGGCGGAAGGGTTTGCCTATTTATTTGCCTCTTATTCCGGCCAGGAGCAGCAGCCATCTTTACGGTTTGCTTTACAGAGCGGTATTGATTGGACGAGGGCGGCAAGGCAGATTGCTTTTTGGCTGGATACCGGAGATGAGGGGTACCCTGCCTGGGTAGATCGAAAGCAGGTTCCTCCCGGACTGTATGAAGACCATATTGACATTGAAGTGGATATGACAAGAGCGCTCAATTTCGATCGTCCAAACGGATTTCGTACAAATGGCAGTCAGGACATCGGAGTGTATAATGGCCCGCTTGCGCTCGATCAATTCGAAAAAGCGATGCATCTTTTGTTCAATGCCATAGCGCTTAGGGAGCCATTGAAGGATTCTCAAGAATCAGTCCGGTTTCACCATTGCTAAAGGAATTTTACATAAATTAAAATAATAAATATATATAAATTGAGATATACCGAAGGTGGTACAAAAGTTGGGATTTTGACAAGGAGGCTGCTCAAAATTTTTCGTCTGGAGTGAGGGACCATTGCCAAGGGCCAAGGCACGAGTGAAGACAAAAATTTTGATGCAAAGCCAACGCCGTCAAAAACTAATTTTTGAATCACGTTCGGCATAAAGGAGGAAAAATGGTGTATTTAAGAATTTTTCTGCCCTTGGGAGCATTGCTGATTTGTGAAAGTTTAGGAGCAGTTTCTTACGAAGGTGATCGAGATACCCGCGGTCACTATCCGGCAAAAAGTGTGAAGGATGCGTACTATGAGGGAACTCCATCAAGAAGTGTGCGGGATTCGCACTATCAGGGAAATCCATATTATGGAACGAAAGGGTACGATTCCTATCGGAATCCAAATCAGGAAAACAATATACGGAGGTATCAGGATGAAGATTTCGATGACGGGGATGATGAACAAACCCCGCGGAATTATTATGTGAATGGTAAAAGGTACTATCAAAACCCCTTATTTTATAGAAATTGGGTTTATTTCCATCGCCCTTACTATCGCACAGAATATACGTATCCAAATATATTTCCCAATAGGTATAGCGATAATGGAGAAGATGGTGACACCGGGAACTATGGTAATAGCCCCGATGAAAACAGCAATGAAGAAACCGGGATCGATGCAGAGGCTCCAAACGAAGGTGAAGTCTCTACCGGAGAGCAAAACTTGCATGAATCATGAATTTGAACTTGCATTTTTTTCTTGTAATTTATAGCCATACAAGATATCTTCTTCTAAACAGTGGAATGATTCAATAAAACTTCACCTTTGGTTTTGTCATTTTAAGAGATCGCTCTTTCATCTCTTTTACATGACAGATCCTAGAGGTCCAATCAGGATAAACCGAATGCTTAAAGTTCTAAAACCTATTTTAGATATTCAAGAAAAAATCGACATGCATATGATCCAGTTAATGCGCTTAAAAACGGAACGCCGGCGCGATTTGGCCAATTTAGAGGCAGTGAAGACCAAGTTGTCGGGAGAGATCGAATTGAAGACAAGCGAGATTAATGATCTGCAAAAAAATATAAATTTGATGGAAGAGGATTTAAGGGTCCTTAAGGAAAAGCTTAAAAAACTCGAAGCCCAGCAGCCTCTGATCAAAAAAGTCGAGGAATTCAATGCGCTCAGTCACGAAATGTCTCAGGCAGACCGGGAACGCTCACTCAAAGAACAGCATCTTAGCACCCGTTATGACCAGCTAGCCGCGTTATCTGATCTCCTTAAGGAATGTAAAGGCAATTTACAGAGGACGACTGAGAGCAGCAGAGCGTTGGAACAAGAGATTCAGGAAAGTATCGACCGGATCAATGTGGAAGGCCGGGAATTATTGGCCAGACGGGCCGAACTTGTAGCCCATGCCGATCAGGATGTGTTTAAAATTTATGAGAAGCTTCTTCACAGTAAGAAAGATCGCGTGATTGTCCCCATTGAAAACCGTTGTTGCAGCGGATGTCACATTTCTTTGACTGCACAAGATGAAAACCTTGTCCGCAAAGGGGAAAGGCTGGTTTTTTGTGAACATTGCTCGCGTATTCATTACTGGCCGGAAATCGAAGTCGTTGAAGATACTGCTGCAACAGTGAAGCCGCGTCGCCGCCGTGCTGCTGCAAAGGGATAATATTTAGTCTTTTCGGGAAAACAGGCAGTCGCTGTCGTTCTTACGAGAGAGGAAAGTCTGGACTTCGCAGGAGAGGATACCGGTGAAAAACCGGGGGCTGTAAAGCTACGGAAAGTGTAACAGAAAGCAATCCGTGCCGGAATTTATTCCGGCAACAGGCTGAAACGTCCGTTTTGGGAACGGACCTCATCCGGGGAGACCCGGGTGTGAGACAAACCCTATCCGAAGCAAGATCGATCTGAGGTTACCCAGCGCTCCGCTGTTCCTCTAAGAGATATCGCTTGAGGGCCTTGGTAACAGGGCCCCTAGATGAATGATTGCCGGCCGATGTTTTCGGACATCGGCAACAGAATCCGGCTTATCGTTTTCCCGAATTTTTTTTTAAAAAAATAATGAACCACAGAGCCCACAGGGATCACAGAGAAGGTTATAACAAGATAGGCAGGATAGGCAGGATATTAATGATCAAGACCTAGATCGCGGTCTTAATCATGATCTTAATCATGATCTTAATCGTTTCTTAGAGCGTTAAGAGAAAATCAAGATCAAGACCAAGACCAAGATCAAGACAAAGATCAAGTCATTAATTATCCGCCTTATCTTGTTATAACCTTCTCTGTGGTCTCTGTGGGCTCTGTGGTTGATTTTATTAACTAATAGTAAAAATTTGAAAGAAATGAGATGAAGCACTCTACATATACACTAAAATTGATCTTGGGTTCTCAGTCCTCCCGCAGAAAAGAAATTTTAAGTTTTTTCTCTTTGCCATTTACACAGATTCCTTCCCGTTTTGTCGAGGAAAACGTTCCCTTTTTGGGAGATCCTGCCCTTTTTGTCACCGAGATTGCAAAAGGCAAAGCTTTGGATTTAGCTGAGCAATATCCAGAAGCCCTGATTCTAACAGCCGATACAACAGTTTATATGAAAGGCAAAGTATATGGTAAGCCAACGACGGAAGAAGAGGCATTTGTTGCTTTGTCTGAGCTTGCCGGACAGTGGCACAGCGTATTTACGGGATTGGTTCTGATTGGGAGAAATGGACAGCTTTTCGAATGTTCTGAGGAAACCCGTGTACTATTCAATTCATTGACTCCTCAGGAAATCCGCCACTATCACACACAACTCCATTGGGCAGATAAGGCAGGGGGGTATGCGATTCAAATGGCAGGAGGATTGATCGTAAAGAAAATTGACGGGTGTTACTATAACGTCATGGGCCTGCCCATCAATGCTTTGCGGACTCTTTTGTTAAAGACAGGGATCGAACTCTGGGACTATCTTAAACAATGAAATACACCCATCTAAATGCCTTTAAAAAACATGTGCAAGATTCTATCCCGGATCATTTTTCCGATATTTATCTCATTCTTGCTAAAGAAGAGTATACAAGAAGAGAGGCGATAGACTGTCTGATTCACTCCTCATTGCCGGATGTAAAGTCTTTGGAAATGTCGCTCCGGGTATTTGATGCCGCAGAACAATCAGCCAACAGTGTCCTGCAAGAACTGGAGACATTAAATTTTTTTGTTAAGAAACGGATCGTGGTCGTCCACCATATCGATCATTTTGACAAAGCCTCCACCCTAAAGTTTGAAGCCTATTTTGCAAAACCAAACCGCAGCGTAATGTTGATATTGTCAGCTGAAGCAATGAATCGTACAATGACTTTTTACAAAAGAGCGGAAAAGGCAGGTGTTGTTTTTGATGTTCCCGAAGAAAAACCCTGGGAAAAAGAAAAGTCTTTGACCGAATGGGTATTGCAAGAAGCTCTTACCCATCAAAAGCAAATGAATCATTCTACTGCCTTAAGTTTTGTGAAACGTATAGGTCACGATCAGTCATTATTGCACCAGGAGCTCAAAAAAATCCTCTGTTATATAGGGGATCGGCCTGCGATCCAAATCGTAGATATTGAAGCAATCTGTACAATTACCCAAATGGATACAGGCTGGCAATTAGGCGAGGCTGTTTTTCAAAAAAATGCGGGAGAGGCATTGCGTATGGCCCGCGGAATTTTGGCTGAAGGGACGGCATTTATCGGCCTGCTAAGGCAGCTGCGTTCGCAATTCCAAACCCAAGTCGCGATATCTTCCATTTTATTGAATGGAGGCACTGCAGCAGATGTGACAGTAGAATTCCCTTATATGAAGGGAGCCATTCTCGATAAAAATATACGTCAATCTCAAGGCTATGGCATGGAGCATCTGAAGAGAGGATTGCTTATGATCGATCAAACGGAGCTGGCTGCGAAAAGTACTGGCGCCAATATAGAATTTTTAGCTGATATGTTACTGATTAAATTGACGAAATTTTAAGGAAAATCTCATGACTGATCTTGAATCAAATCCCGCATTATTATTGTTGCCAAACGTTCTTGGGGCTGTGAAGTATCACACTCCCTTTTTGCCCTCTAGCGTCGATAAGGCTGTCGCTTCTTTAGATGGATTAATTGCGGAAAGCTCCGATGGCGGCAGAAGATTTTTGGGGCGTTTTAAAACAAAAAAACCCTATCATGAGATGCCCATGGCGCTGTTTAATGAGCATACGCCGGACAGTGAGATCGATTTTTTATTGGAGCCAATTCGAAAAGGGGAGCGCTGGGGGCTTATCTCCGATGGAGGCTTGCCATGTATTGCCGATCCGGGAGCCAAACTTGTCAATCGGGCCCGTCAAAGCGGCATCGTCGTTCAAGGGTTTACCGGTCCATCGTCTATTTTACTCTCTTTAATGCTTTCTGGTCTGCCTGGACAGCGTTTTTCCTTTTGCGGATATCTCGATAAAGATCCGGCCAAACGGGTGAAAGAAATTAAGGAATTAGAGCAGCGTGCAAGAAAAGAGCACTCGACACAGATTTTTATCGAAGCTCCCTATCGAAATCAGCACCTTTTGAATTCTTTAGTAGAATCTCTTCAGGACGATACATGGCTTTGTGCGGCCTGGGATTTGACTCTTCCTACGCAAGGTATTGTGTCCCAGAAGGTTAATTTATGGAAAAAATCTCCATTGCCCAATTTGGAGAAAAAAAATACAATTTTTTTGATAAGCAATAAAGGGGGATAGCGTATGAAAAACGAACCTGTCAAAGTAGAGTATATTTGGATTGATGGTTCAAAGCCCACTTCCAAACTCAGATCAAAAACAAAGATCATAAAAGGACCGGTAAAAAATCTGCAGGATCTCCCTGTCTGGTCATTTGACGGCTCAAGCACGGGCCAGGCAGAAGGTTTTTTTAGCGATTGCATGTTAAAACCAGTTTATTATATCCCGGACCCTATTGCCAAAGGAAACCATCTCTTGTTGATGTGCGAGGTGTTAAATTCCGATGGAACGCCTCATGTGACAAACACAAGGCATGTTCTTGGGCATTTAGCTGAAAAATATAAACATCATGAACCAATTTTCGGCATAGAACAAGAGTATACGTTATATAAAGACGAGTGGCCGTTTGGCTGGCCTGAAAAAGGGTTTCCCCATCCGCAAGGGCGCTATTACTGCGGAGTTGGCTCCAATGAAGTGTATGGCAGGCCCTTAGTTGAACACCATTTACATGCCTGCTTAGAGGCTGGACTTTCTGTTTCGGGAATTAATGCAGAGGTGATGCCAGGCCAATGGGAATTTCAAATTGGCGCTCTTCCTCCATTAGAAGTGTCCGATCAGTTATGGCTGGGGCGCTGGCTGTTGTATCGTATTGGCGAAGAGCATGAGGCATATGCTAAACTCGATCCAAAACCAATGTCCGGCGATTGGAATGGAGCTGGGGGACATGCGAATTTTTCCACCCGTGCCATGCGTGAGGCCGGGGGTCTCGCAGTGATCAAAGCCGCTTGCGAGCGTATGGGTCAATTCCATCACAATCACATCCGCGTGTATGGGGCCCATAATGAAAAGCGACTAACCGGAAAGCATGAGACGTGTGGAATTCATGAATTCCGTTATGGAGTTTCCGATCGCGGAGCCTCCATCCGCATCCCTATGGAAACAAATAATAAGGGATACGGGTATTTCGAAGACAGGCGGCCTGCAGCAAATGCAGATCCCTATCAGGTGTGCGCGGCCATCTTGGACACGGCGTGCGGGGATGGGTTTGATCCGGCAAAGTACGGTTGGGGATAGCAAAATATTCAACGCAAAGGAGCAAAGATAAAAATAGGTTTCAAGATGGCGTCACAGATAAAGTCAATGATATAACGATAACCTTTTTAAGCGTTATCTATAATAAATTCAACACAAAGGCACGAAGTCCCAAAGAAACAAAGAAATTTTGACCTAGAGATCCTCCCCTCTTAGTGTCTTGGTGTCTTTGTGCCTTTGTGTTGAATTAAGGTCTATACTTATGGGTAAAACTATGTTTGCGCCTTTGCGTTGAATATTTTTTGCTATCCCTTATTGACCTAAGAATTTTGCAACTGCCTTAGTGTTGAAAAGCGTTGTCCATTAATGCTTGCTGTTTGGCGAGCCTTTGGGCCTCTGCGATCTCTGGCGATACCATCGGGGCAATAGCCATGACTCCCTGAACTGCCACATTGACTAACCGCTTTGTCGCATCTCCTGGCCTTCCGCTTATGGCCTCTTTTGCTGCGGTATAAATTTCCTTGCCGGCTAAGACAGCACCGCATGTCATGATTGTGTCAGAAACACCCTTGCCGACCTCAGGAGAAATCATTTGTCCGACTCCCTTGGCCGTCATGACAAGCGCCGACCGGGGAATACTTGTCAGGGTGTTCCAACCAGCTGCAGTGATCTTTGAGAAGAGGGATGGTTGATTTGCCTGAGCGGCTTTTTTATTTGAAATATATTGACGGTATGCACGTTGGATGACAATTGCAGCAGGTGTTTGATGATCCGTAATTTGATTTAAGGAATTTGTTGCTGAGATCTTTGCCAAAGAGGCTTTGTTTGCAGCATCATCAGCCCCGGCCGCTGCTTTTTTTGCCCTTTCTGCGGCGGCAAGAGCTCTTTTTTTACGCAATTCCAAATCCAGCTCATCACATTTTGCCAATAATCGATCTTTCCTGGCCACTTCTGTTTTATTAGAGATACACTTACTTAACAGTTCAATTTTTTTTCTGGTTGTTTCGACATGAGGCTGTAAAGTTAAAGGGTCTATCTTATCTATATTGTTGTGGATCTGCTTTGTATATTTTTCTATAACATTAAGGAGGTCATTATTATTGAGCTGTGTATCCTTTTTAATGATATGAAAGATTCTTAATATCTTTTGCCATTGTCGTTTGAAAAACGTCTCTAACCGGTTGAAGCAGGTATAATATCTTCCCTCAAACAGGACCCTGCCGCGGTGTCTCCTGATCTCCTGGGTGCTTGGCGTCAGATATTTTGTGCTGATGCAAAGAGATGGAAAATCCTTAGCAGTCATGATATTAAATCCCTTTAGTTATGTTTTAATAAAAATTATATCATAATTGCTAAATTAAGGGAATGAATTTGTAAGGAGTGCAATTGTAAGGGGTATCTGAATAGTTAGGGTTTTATGCAAAAAACCGATCAATCTCTGGAAGAGTAGTAGAAGTACCTGTCCTTTGTCTAGGTTTCCTATTACATTGATTTCGATTTGGCAGATCAAAACCACGAGGTTCTCAATGTGATAGAAAATTTTGAGGTCCTCTTGCACTACAGATCAAAATCCAAGTCTTCCAGGTCTGATAAGACAGGATCTTGAGGTTCTGTATTTGCTTGAGGTTCCATATCAAATGGATTAAAAATACAAGGGGGTGAAGATATCCTTTGGCAGAAAGGAAACGGTTTCAAGGGGACTTGAGGACGGTCATCACTATCTTCTTTCTTTTTATTACCAGATGTTCTTCTATCCTTTAATATGCGCCGGTAACACGACTCACAAATTTGTTTTGTTTTATCATTTGGGTCGATGCGCCACTTTTTGACTTTGCGAACTTTACCTGCCGGGCATTGCGGACATTTTATCCCCTTAGCATCCATTTCTTCTACTTTTCTACCTTTTATAATGCGAAAGTAACATGAATTACAAATTCGATTTGTTTTATTATTTGGGTGTAAACGCCAAGTGGTAATTTTATGAACTTGACCTGGGGGGCATTCGGAACATGTCACTCCTTTAGCAACCATTTCTTCTGCTTTTTTATGATTCATAATGCGTTGATAACATGCAGTACAAATTTTTATTGAGTCATAATCTGGATGTGGGTACCATTTTTTGCATATGCGAACTTTATCTTCCGGGCATAAGGGACATCTTCGTTCTTCTTCGTCTTGTCTTTCATTAGTGCTATTGGAGGGTTGCTTTACTAAATTCAGAAATTGGAACTGTCCTTGATCAAAAGGGGCTAAGGGCAGCAGAAAAGGATAATATGATGGAGCTCCTAACATAATGACCTCATGGAGTTTAAGTCAGGATAGAAATAGTGACAAATAGTTGTTTTGAAAAAGCGAACATGTTTCCATATTACATGATTGCCAATACTTTGTCTACTTTGAACGGAAAAATACCAGGTGACCGGACATTAAAAAAAATATTTTAACCACAGAGAGCCCAGAGAACACAGAGGGGGATTATACACATTTTTTTTCGTGGATGCGAAAAAAAACAGGCTATTTCTATTTTGTCATCGGCAAAAAAGAAAACCTCTGCGACCTCTCTTGTTCTCTGTGGTTAAATAAATATTTTAATATCCAGTCACCTGGGAAAAATACCCACAGGGCCGCAAAAATTGCCAAAAAGAGGCTGTGGAAATTTTAATTTCACAGCTTCTGCGATCTCTGGCGATACTAATTTTATGAAAAAAACTGATCAACCTCTGGAATAGCAGTAGAAGTATCTGTGTTTTGACTAGGTTTCCTGCGTTGCTTTCGATTTGGTGGATCAAAACCACGAGGTTCTCTATTTGATAGAAAATTTTGAGGTCCTCTGCACGACAGATCAAAATCCAGATCTTCCGGGTCTGGTGAGCCAAGATATTGAGGTTCCCGACATGGTGGATCAAAATCCAGATCCTCCGGGAGATCAAAACCCCGATTTTCTGGATCTGATAAGGCAGGATCTAGAGGTTCTATACTTGCATGAGGTTCTATACTTGCTTGAGGTTCTATACTTGCTAGAGGTTCTATACTTGCTTGAGGTCCTGTATTTACTTGAGGTCCTGTATTCGATAGAAAATCTTGAGATTCTCTATATGACAGATCAAGATCTTGACGCTCAATCTTTAATAAATCAAAACCGAGAGGTCCCATATTCAAAGGCAAAAAAGTATTATTGAAGACACCCACTGACGGAAGGAAAAAAGGATACCAAGTGACTTGAGGTAAATTTCTGTTAAAGTTAATCGAGTGATTAACCCAACTTGAAGGAGAGGGATTTCCTCTGCACACAGGCTGCTCTTGATGAACACTAGCTGATTGGGGGTTAGGACCTGCATGTTCCTCTGTTATCGTTTTTGTTATATTCTCACGCATGAATTGACCGTCATCACTATCTTCTTTCTCTTGATCACCTAATCCCTTGTCAATTATTTCCCCTGCTCCTTTATCCCTTAAAACGCGCCGGTAACACATCCCACAAATTTGTATTGTTCTACTATTTGGATGAAAGTGCCAACTTTTGATTTTACGAACTTTACCTCCCGGGCATTCAGGACATGTGATCACTCCTTTAGCAGCCATTTCTCCTGTTCTTTTATCCCTTAAAGCTTTGCGGTAACACAAGTGACAAATTTGTGTTGTTCTATCAATTGGATCGGTGCACCACTTTTGGACTTTGCGAACTTCATTTGCCGGGCATCGGGGACATTTCCCTTCCCTTGCAGCCATTTCTTCCGCTTTTTTATGCCTCATAATACGTTGGTAACATGTAGTACAAATTTTTGTTGATCTATCATTTGGGTGTATGTACCATTTTTTGACTTTGCTAACTTTATCTGCCGGGCATTCGGGACATCTTCTTTCTCCTTCGGTTTGTTTTGTATTAGTGCCATCGGAGGGTTGTTTAGTTATATTCGCAGATGAGAACTGACCTTGATCAAAAGGGGCTAAGGGCAACGGAAAAGGGTAATGTGATCGAATTTCTAACATCATGACCTCATGGAATTTAAGTCAGGATAGGAATAGGGGCAAATAGTTGTTTTGCATAAGCGAACAAATCTTCATACTACATGAATGCCAATACTTTGGCTACTTTTGAGAGGAAATAACAGCAAAAATAAATGGTGTTTCCAATAGCCCTAAAGGATATGTGTGGACTATCTGACAACAAACTTAAATTTGCACAAGAATTCAAATTGAAACGCAAAGGCGCAAACATACTTTTACGCATATCTTTCTTTTGACAATTGCGTGCGAAGCGAGCTTGTTATACGAGCACGTTTTCTCTTTTTGTAGCCCGTAGCAAGCGAAGCGCAGCTACGGGTGAGTCACGTCATTTAGGCAAACTGCGGTAGCAGTTCATCTTTTTTGTTTGATTAAAAAAAGAAGAACTGCTGCCGCAGTTTACATTATTCTTACACGTACCCGTAGCTGCGCTTTGCTTGCTACGGGCTACAAAAAGAAAAGGCTTCTTGTAGCAGCCAAGATTACTTTGCACACAATTTTCAATAGAAAGATATGCGTAAAAGTATGTTTGCACCTTTGCGATTCAAAATTTTTAGATCGAAATTACATCTATAGTTGCTGCGGAAATAACCGCCGGGGCGCAAAAGAAGCCAAGAAGAGTCTGTGAATTTTCATCGCCTCTATGGCAATACTAATTTTATGAAAAAAATCCATCGACCTCTGCAAGGATGGCAGCAATATTAGCGTCTTGACCACGTTCTGTACCTTGTTGTTCTATATTTGATGGATCAAAATTATCCTTGAAGATCTCCCCCGAACCCGAGAGTGTTTTTTCAGCACCCTTTTCTTTTGCTTTTTTTTTCTGCCTCATAATGCGCTCGTAACATGAAATACAAATATGTTTTGTTTTATCATTTGGGTGTAAAGCTCATTTTTTGACTTTGCGCGCTCTACCTGCCGGGCATTCGTGACATCTTGCTCCTTTAGCAGTCATTTCATCTGCTATCTTGGCTGATCTAAACCGTTGATAACATGAATGGCAAATTACTACTGATCGATTATTTGGGTGACGGCACCATCTTGTGCCTGGGCTGAGAACCCTATCTTCCGGGCATTCGGGACATCTTTGTTGTTCTTCAAAAAAAGGAACTACGGGCACGGGATAATAACAGTAATATGGTTGAATTCCTGACATCTCGACCTCATGGATGCTGATTCTTGCAAAATTCTAAAGCTTTGAAGTTGTTTGTGTATAGTTCCTCTCCCAGTCTTTGGCTGATCCCGGAAAGGCGCGATTGCTTCTTTGTTACCATAGAACGTAAAGTCGATGGCAAGCTCCAAATCTCTAATTGACGTTTAGCCCTTGTAATGCCGGTATAGAGAGCTTCTCGCCCAAAACCTTCTGCACCTTCCGGTAAAAGTAATAAGACTTTAGGAAACTCGCTCCCCTGGCTTTTATGTACAGACACACAATAGGCATATTCAAAAGAGGGGAGTTGTACAACAGGGATTTCGCGTAAATTTTTGTCCGGCTCTTTTGAGGGAAATAACGCCGTATCAGGTGTGGTGGAATCGTTATATTTTATTAACAGCCCCATCTCTCCATTAAAGAGATTTAAGCGGCGATGATTCGATGTGATCATGATGGGAATTGTATAAAATTTACGTAAACCCGATTGTTTTATTGTTCGGGAGAAGAATAAATGATTGAGATGATCCGTCCCGAATGGTCCTTTGCGCATGGGTGTCAATATACGAAATTGTGAATAGAGCTCAAGGATTTTTAAGGGATTGTCCGGAAAATTGTCGAAATGGGGGAAAAAGGGGAGGGCATATTCGACGATATCTTCAGGAGTAACTTTTCCTTTTTTTGATGAGTGAAGGGGGACGAATTTTACTGTTTTTTCGCAAGTCTGAGAACAGGTTTTCGGTTCAGGCAGCCTTTCAGGTGTTTCCGCAGTTTCGATGCCGAGCAGGGCAAACGCTTCTTTTTCATTTCCCTGATTGACAAAGTTAGCCAAATGGATAATATCCAATAGTTCCGATCGTAAACACGTTTTCAGTTCTGTTAAATAGGGATGAAAATCAGAAGATTTCAGAAATTGCACCAACTCGGAAAACACCGACCCCGCATCAATTGAGGGAAGCTGGTTAGGGTCTCCAAGCAGGATCACCTTCGTGTTTGGATGGATCGATTCTAGCAGCCGCACCATGAGCTGGATGTCGATCATCGAGCATTCGTCGACGATGAGTACATCTGCATCCAGGCAATGGGGAGTCTTTGAAAAATTATGCTTTTTTATTTGCAATAAAGAGTGCAATGTTTTTGCGCCGACTTGCGGAAAATCGGAAATATCGCTAACTTGCCGCTGAATGCTTTGTTCCAAATTTCCGGCAGCCTTTCCTGTGGGTGCGGTCAATGCAATTTTGTATGAGGCTCTCTCTTGGGGGGAGAGATTCAACCAGATGGTCCGCAACAATGCCCCGGCAGTATAGGTTTTTCCTGTCCCGGGTCCTCCCGTGATCACGGTAAATGGGTGTCTGCAACCCCGAACAATTGCCTGTATTTGTTCCGGGACCATACCTGAAGCCGGTATTGCATGAGTTAAGGGGTCAGAATCAATTTTTGGATGTTTTAAAAATTCCTTTAAGTGTCTGATGAGGGCAGATTCCTGCGCGTAGAACTTTTGCAAATAATAGCGGTCTTCGTCCTGCACGATGGCAAGTGGCATAGCCTGGTTTACAGCCTGGCAGATCAGGCGATCGACCTGACCGGACAATTCGTCTGACGTTTGCCAAATTTCCCGCACAGAGGGGTAGATAAGATTGTCTTTGATATATGTGCAACAATGCCCCTCTCTTGCAATCATTGAAAGATGGCAGATCAAAGCTGCAAGAGGCTCGCTCTGTTCTTCCTTCTTCAGCATCTGTTTTGCAAGAGCAAAGTCGATATAATGGATGGCCGAGACAGAGAGACACTGGTCTAAAACCGGCCATCCCCCGTTTGCATGCTGAGAGGGATTCGTCCATGGCAGTTTTAAGTCTGGGTAGAGAGTAAAAAATCGCTCTTTTGCAGAAGTGAACATATCACCATATTATATGAATACCAATACTTTGGCTACTTTAGAGTGAAGATAACTAGATGACCGGATATTAAAACAAATATTTTAACCACAGAGGGCACAGAGAACACAGAGGGGGATTATACACATTTTTTTTCGTGGATGCGAAAAAAAACAGGCTATTTCTATTTTGTCATCGGCAAAAAAGAAAACCTCTGCGACCTCT
>JABDCW010000034.1:20137-22280 GCA_013287905.1 Chlamydiota bacterium
AGAGGGGGATTATACACATTTTTTTTCGTGGATGCGAAAAAAAACAGGCTATTTCTATTTTGTCATCGGCAAAAAAGAAAACCTCTGCGACCTCTGTGCTCTCTGTGGTTAAATAAATTGTTTTAATGTCCGGTCACCTGGGAGATAACCTGACCGGATATTAAAACGATTTTTTAAAAACTTCAGACAAGTTTACCGCAGAGCCGTAAAGTACGCCGAGAAAGCGCAGAGGGTAAAAAACTTTGTTCTCTCGCCTTTAAATTAAAAGTTGTTTTTTAATTTTTGTTTTAAAAACTTGCCCACCGCGTTTTTTAATGATTTTTCACTATCTCTGCGATTTCTCAGCGTCCTTTGCGGCTCTGCGGTTATTCTGCTACCAGCCATAATCCTTCTCATACCCTAAACGGATCAGGTCTTCTCCGATAAGGGCTTTGAGGAGATCTTTGTGTTCTTCGGTTAAAAATGCCTTCCAGTTCCCTGTAGAGGCCCGTTTATAAACGATTCCCCCCATCATGTCTTTACCATCTTTTGGCGGTGTAATTCCTGCGTATGCGACCTGGTTGTTATAGCAATTTTGTAATATAAATGCGAGGTGATCCTCCGATAAGCGGACACGCAGATAGGTGGCAATTTTTTTGACTGTTTTTTCGAGGCGTTGATTCGTTTTGGAAGGCTGGAGATGTTCATATTTGACCACAAGAGGAAAGCCGCATAATGCAAATCCTAAACGCTTTTTATAATATCGGATATAGGAGGGTGTCCTGTCGTTTCCGACAATCAACACCTTTATTTGTTCATTCATCGGCAAGGAATCAAAATCTGCACCGACAGAAAAAAAATCCCTTTGAAGGGGAGCATTCGGTTTTTCTCCATATAGCCTCATGTAATGAAGGTGGGAGATGAGCGCATCTCTTGGGTCTCTTACGATGGCCACCATTTTGTAGTTAGCTGCCAGGACAAAGCCCATTGCTTTTTCGCTATATGATTCGTGCGTTCTCATGATCCATTGCTTTTTGTGAAATTCTTCCTTTAAAAGCGTATGGCAGCCTGCGCATGCTATGTCTTCGGGGACGATCAGTTGCACCAGGCGCTGCAGCTGATGAACGCCGCATTTGGGGATAGTGTGAATGATGAATGGGGCGTGCGGCTGTTTCCATTCCTCCTGAAATTGATCTTTGAATGGATTCCGATAATTTGGGACGATAGCCGTCAAATGTTCAGCGTTAATGAATAAGAGCAGACTGCCTGCAAGAATGAATAACATTTTTAACATATGTTTTGTTTCCATATCCCTGTACTTGGTCCGATGCCTCTGATAAACAGATAATAAATTCCATTGCATTGTTTTGGCTGATTATAAAAGATTGTCAAATACCTTTGCAAGGCTTCGGCGTAAATGCCGGCTTGTACATCGTAGTGATTTATTTTGATTGCTTCTTCCATTGCCTTTGCATGATAATTTTCTGTGTTATCCCCAAGCCGGTTCGTTTTCCAGTCGACGAGATAGTATTCTCCTTCGTGTTCAAAGCAAAGATCGATCGTCCCTTTCATGTAATTTTTATGGGAAGGATAATAAAATTCACATTCGCGGTATATTTTATTTTCATCGAGATCGGCGAGACAAAATGATTGTCCGGTCAATGGTGTTGTCAATGTCGTAATGATCATCTCTGAAATAACGCTTTCCCATTCGGCATAGGGAGTGTCTTGTACAAATTTCAGGATTTTCGACCGTAAGATCTGTTGATTATCATGACCAAGCGCCAGATGGAAGGGAATGTTTTCAAGGATTTTATGAAGGATAATTCCCGTTTCGGTTCCGGCGGGAAGCGTATGGGCATTTCGAACCGTCGAATGATCGGTTTCCACCGATTTTTTCTTGCCTTCTTGCGTTTCCATCAATTTGTGCAGCGATGTAAAAGATTGCAGATAGGTTGGGCAGGATGTGATTGCAACAGACGGGGGCGGCAGCAACACTGTTTCGTTTTTTAGGGGACATTGCCGTCCGGCCGTCTGACCGGCTTTTAAGATTATTGATGACAAGGAGGCCGCATACGCAGGAATTACACCGCCAAAAGATGGTAAAGACATGATGGGGGGAATCGTTTATAAACGGGCCTCTACAGGGAACTGGAAGGCATTT
>JABDCW010000034.1:22290-22810 GCA_013287905.1 Chlamydiota bacterium
CAGGGGAGGCGCATCCGGGCTGAATATTCATCTCTTTTAGCGGGATCACGACCGGAAGATAGACGCGATACCGGCCCCTTGTCAATGCCACATAGAGCTGGCGTAATTTTTCCGCATCGATCTCCCGGCACAGTTGCCGATATTCGGGATCGTCCGTGGAGGTGATGGCTTTTAAACACAAATGGTCGTTTTGCGGGGCAAGCAGTAAATTGTCCTCCGGTGATTTTGATCTGGTGATCATCCCTAATGCAAAGACGATATCAAATTCCAGTCCTTTGCTGACATGTGTGGTAAGGATCATGACGGCATCCTCCTCTGCATCGATAAACGCCTTCATCCGCGGATCATCCTCTTGTGCAAGATCATCAAAAGTGTCGAGGAAGTCAAGCAGTTCTTCCGGAACCAAAGCGTTTTTAGCCTGTTCTTCGATGAGCAAAGCGGCGATTTCCTGCCAGGCACAGTAAAAGGAATATCCATCCTCTTGTTCTAACATGCGCTCGAGGAGGCTCTTTTGATCCTC
>JABDCW010000035.1 GCA_013287905.1 Chlamydiota bacterium
AAATTATTGGTTTTTGAAATTTTGTCTTGAATAATCGTAACTAATTGATTTAGAACCTTTGTTTCCTCGGCAAATTCCGGATCTTTTGATAAATCACCCAAAAGATCTTTTTTTGTCATTTTTAATAAATCTTGAATTTCTTTTAATTCTGGCAAAGCCAAGATAGATTCTGTCATAGTGGATTCCTCTTTTTGGTTAGTGGACAACTACAGGGCAGTTGCCAGCATAATTTTTTCAGGGCAATAAATTCAATATACTCTCTGTTCGCGATTATGCTCAATTTCTCTTTAAAGCACAATTAGAATTTTTTACCCTATTTTAATTGGCCCTTCCACTCCAGTTTTGTCCTTAGCGTGGAAAAGAAATCGTGATCGGGCATATTGACCAGGCGAAATGATCTTGCGGAGGGTCTGATAATCAATTTCTCATGCGTCGACATCATATCATATGTGAATCCGTCATAGGTGATTTCTACCGGTTGGTGAAAACTTAAATATTCAATGACGATCTCATTTTTCGGCATGAGGACAATCGGCTTATTGGAGATGGTATGCGGACAAATAGGAGTGATGACGAGGGCATTCAATTCCGGAGTCAGAATAGGCCCTCCTGCCGATAATGAATAGGCAGTCGAGCCGCTAGGTGTCGCAACAATGATCCCATCGGCAGAAAATGTGTTCAGATAGTGCCCGTCTACATAAACAGCAAGTTCGATCAAACAGGGGTTATGTGCACGGTGGACAACAATTTCATTCACGGCAAAATGAGACGAATGATTCATCTGCCCCTCCATCGCCACACGCGATTGGATTTGATAGAGTCCGGCCAACAGGTTTTCAAGGCTTGCGTCGATTTCATCCAGGGGAATATCAGCCATAAATCCAAGTCCGCCCAAATTTATTGCCATGATGGGTGCTGAAATCATCGGGTAGTGCTGAATCTGCCGCAGTATCGTTCCATCGCCACCCATCGTAATGACAAAATCAATGGATTCATGGGAGACAGAGGAAAGGGGAATTACACCGTAAGCCGCTGCAATTTGGTCTTCCATGCAGACTGTAACCTTGCGGTTTTTGAGAAATTGACTAACCTTTATTGCAATATTTTGTGCAAGTTCCTTTGTATTATTTGGCAACAGCGCAATGATCATACGCAATGAATCCTTTATCAAGATTAAAATGCAGGATAATTTTTTGATAAATTTGATTGGCAGAGAGTCCTAACTCAATTGAGAGTTCTTCATGAGTTCCTTGTTCGATAAAAGCCTCAGGGATTCCAAAATTCGCGACCTGGACGTCCTTGTAGCCGTTGCGCATGAGAAAGTGATTGAAAATCGATCCAAGGCCGCATGCTAAAGAATGCTCTTCAATGGTGACAATTTTTTTATGTGTCAGCAATAATTTATAAAACAATTCCACATCGAGAGGTTTGACAAAAATGGGATCGACGACAGTTGCATAGATTCCCTTTTGCAGGAGTTGTTCGCGAATTTGCAGAGCAGTATTGGCCATGTGGCCAAGTCCTATTAATAAAATATCTTCTCCCTCAGCCAATACCTCAGCCTTACCTAGCTCTCTTACAACAAGCGGTTTATCGCTATCAGATGTAGGTATATTGGGGTATCGGATGGCTGCCGGTCTTTTCCAGGAAAAACTCGATTCTAATAATTCTTTGAGAAGCTGTCCGTTACGTGGTTGGGTGATGATCATATTAGGCATTGCATTGAGGAATGAAATATCATATATCCCATTGTGAGTGGCGCCGTCAGCGCCGGCAAGCCCTGCCCGGTCAATAGCAAAAACTACAGGGAGCTCCTGAAGGCATACGTCATGAAATACGTTATCAAATCCGCGCTGAAGAAACGTGGAATAAAGACTTGCGACAACCTTGATTTTTTTATTGTGAGCAAGCCCCCCGGAAAATGTCACAGCATGCCCTTCGGCGATGCCGACATCGACACAGCGATCGGGATATTTTTTCATGAAATCGTCCAACATAGAGCCGGCGGACATGGCTGGGGTGACCGCAACGATATTTGGATCTTTTTCGGCCATTTGAAGAATATGGGTGCCAAAAATTTTGGGAAAGGTTGGTTTTTTTGTCGCCGCCGGGAGAAATTTACCTGTATTTGCATCAAATGGTTTGACGCCATGATAAGTGACCGGGTTTTTAATGGCTTCGTCCATACCCTGTCCTTTATTGGTGAGAACATGGACAACAACGGGCCAGTTGACGTTTTTAAGGGCATTGAAGGTGTCGATAAGACGTTCCACATCATGTCCATCGATCGGTCCGATGTAGGAGAGACCATACTGTTCAAAAAAAGCGGCCGGGCTGACCAGGTTTTTTAACGACTCAGTGATTTTATGTCCTTGTTTGGAAAGAGCAGCTCCATATCCGGGAATTTTTGAAACGATCTGTTCGAGATCGCGATAGATTTTATTTGTTGTAGGATTGCTGAGCAAGCGGCTGAGGATCTGTGTGATTGCGCCGACATTTTTCGAGATGGACATTTCATTGTCGTTGAGAATGAGGATAAAGCGGGCCAAGTCGCAAGGGACATTGTTTAAAGCTTCTAATGACATCCCGCATGTCAATGTGGCGTCCCCGATGATGGGAATGACATGTTCCCTGGTGTTCGCAAGGTCTCTCCCTTTTGCCACTCCAAGCGCTAAAGAGAGCGCTGTGCCGGCGTGGCCTGCCAAAAAATGATCGTGAGGCGATTCCTTGGGTTGACTAAATCCCGATAAACCTTTATGTTTCCGGATGGTAGGGAACAAATGGTTGCGTCCGGTCAGCAACTTGTGTGTATAGGTTTGGTGGCTGACATCCCATATGAATTTATCTTCCGGTGAATTGAAAACTTTATGCAAGGCAATTGTCAGCTCTACCGAACCTAAGTTTGAAGCAAGATGGCCGCCATTGACAGACATGACTTCTATGATTCTTTGGCGCACCTCTAAACAGAGCCGGATAAGCTGATGGTTAGGTAAATCCTTAATGTCAGAAGGGGATTGAATAGAAGGCAAAAGGAAATCAGTCATCTTAAGGGGATCCTTCAAAAGCTTTAAGTTGCGGTTTTCCTTCCGCGTTAATGACAAGTTCGCCGCTGCGGTTTTTAATTAAAACTTCAATCGTTTTTTCGGCATCATTGAGTTTTTGCATGCACTCATTGATCAGCCGGTCGGCTTCCGTATACAATTTTAAAGATTCATCCAGGGTAATTGTTCCTGAGTTCATCTTTTCCAAAATTGTTTCGAGTCGTTTAAAAGAGTGCTCGAAGTTCATTTCCGGGGAAGGGGTATTTGGGTTCATAGGCATCCAACTTTTCTGGTTGTTATAATATACATCATTTTCTACTACTTTAACAAAAAAAACAATCTTAATTTAATAAAAGAAAAGGACAATAAGGACATTAAGGACACCAGGTTAAAGACACCAAGGACAATAAGGGACAATGTCCTTGGTGTCTTTAACCTGGTGTCCTTAATGTCCTTATTGTCCTTTTCTTTACTGTCGTTTTCTTTTCTCACATCTTGTTGACTGCAACGAGGCCAAGAATATCCATCCCTTGCCTTAAAACGCGGGCAGTCACTTCGCAAAGCAAAAGACGGGCGTCTTGTTCCGGTGCTCCTTCGACCCTGCAGTCGCGGAAAAATGCATTGAATTTTTCTGCTAAAATATAGAGATAATCAGTTAAACGGTTGGGTAGAAGTTCATTTGCCAATTGATCGAGGGCTTCTTGGAATTGAGCAAGATGAAGACCTAAGGAAATTTCCGAAGGGTGGCTTAAGTGAATGTGATGATTGATCCGTACCGCATCGATGTTGGCTTTTGTCTTGCGTTTAATGCCGATGACACGTACGTAGGCATACATCAGAAACGCAGCTGTATTTCCTTCAAAACGGAGCATCCGTTCATAGCTGAACATATAATCACTAGTACGATGACAACTTAAGTCTGCATACTTAATGGCATTAATTCCAAGTGCATGAGCCAATTCTTTTCTCTCAGATGTACTCATTTCAGAGCTGCGCTCCTGCAAAATTTGATCGGCCTCGCCGATCGCATTGAGGATTAAATCGATGAGTTTTTCCGTGTCTCCTGAGCGCGTGCGGAATTTTTTTCCGTCATTTCCAAGAACAAGTCCAAATGGCACATGATCCACGCGCACTTTTTTTACGTCCAGATAACCGGCCTTTTCGGCTGCCTGGAAAATCATCTGAAAATGGATCGATTGCCCCGCGTCAGTTACATAAATCAGCCGGTCTGCCTGTTCTAGCCCCAAGCGCTGGCGGATAGCAGCCATATCTGTTGTATCGTAATTATATCCCCCATCTGATTTTTGGATCATGAGAGGAAGCGGATCGCCTTCGCGATTTTTAAAATTTTCCAGGAAAATGCACTTAGCGCCATTTGAGATGGTGACGAGACCTTTGCTTTCCAAATCTTTGACGGTATCGGCTAACATGGGGTTATAATAAGATTCGCCCCGTTCGATGATTTTGATCCCCAGGAGATCGTAAATTTCCTGATAAGCCTTACGGGAAATATCGCAGATGATATTCCAGGCTTGCAAAGAAGAAGGATCTCCATTTTGCAAAGCCACAACCTGGGCTTGAGACATTTTCTTAAATTCGGGATCGAGATCAAATTGATGCTTTGACATCTTATACCAGGCGACTAAATGGGTAAGATCTGTGGACACCTCCCCGGAAAGGACTTGCGGGGCCTGAAGTTTCATATAAGCGATCAGCATGCCAAAGGCTGTGCCCCAGTCGCCAATGTGGTTTAACCGCAGGACATCATGCCCCAAGAACTCAAAAAGCCGGGCAAGGCAATCTCCAATGATGGTAGAACGCAAATGGCCTACATGCATTTCCTTTGCCGTATTGGGCGATGAAAAGTCGATGACGATTCTTTGCGGACGGCTCGGCAGGTCAATTCCTAAATGGGGTAAGGAGAGCATCTGATCGACATATTTGGAGAGGAACGAGGGACAGAGCGTGATATTGATGAATCCGGGGCCTGCCACTTTTAAGTCTAAAATCAGGGGATTCCCAAGACTGTCATTTTTGTCGGTCAGGGAGATGAGTGCATCTGCGATTTCTCTCGGGTTTTGATTGAGGAGTTTCGCAAGTTTCATCGCGGAGTTGCATTGATAATGACCAAATTTATCTTGTGTGCTTTGCGCAATTTCCAATGGGATTTGTGCTTCAGAAAGTTGAGGAAAGGCGGTTAACATTGCCTGAAGAAACGTCTGGGATAGTGTGTGTATAATTGTGTTCATGGTACCGTTGTTAGGTTAGTTTACGTGTCCGATATGGACAATGGACGACATGGACAAACAGCCATGGACGACATGGACAAACAGCCATGGACATTTGTGCGTTTACTTCCAAAATTGTCCATGTCGTCCATGGCTGTTTGTCCATGTCGTCCATATCGTCCATTGTCCATGTCGTCTTCATAGTATAACCGACTTGGAAAATAAAATACACAAACAAAATATACCGAACGTGATTCAAAAATTGGTTTTTGACGGCGTCGGCTTTGCATCAAAATTTTTGTCTTCACTCGTGCCTTGCCATAGGCAATGATCACTCGCTCCAGACGAAAAATTTTGAGCAGCCTCCTTGCCAAAATCCCAATTTTTGAACCACCTTCGGTATAATCAAAAATTGTGGTTGATTAAATATAGAGATGCGAGGTATTCTAGTCATTCTGAGGGTGGAGTCTTTAGATATCCCCTGATACGTTCAAAAAAATCGAATCCTATAAATTTTGAGGTCAAGGATGACAAAAGTTGTCATAACGGAAGAGCAGAGGGCCGCGCTAAAGCATTTTCTCGATCATAATATCTCTGCAGAGTTGCTGAACGTCTATCTTTATTTTGTCGAATTAAAATATCAGCTTAAACCCGTTGTTTTTGCAAAAGAGAAAATCATTTATCAAAGCGCTGACGATGCTGTGCGTTTCCTTGAAAAGGAAAATAAGTTATGGCATGAAACGGAAATAAAAATAGGGTTCGACAATCAGCATCTTAACGAACAGACAAAGAAAATCTATATTTGTCCATTTACCGGTAAAGTATTTGGCGATAACACCCACCCCAATCCGCAAGATGCGATTTATGACTGGTTATCTCACTGTCCTGAAAATACGGAAAGAGTTGGCGGGTTGCCAGCAAAACGTTTTTTTATTTCAGAAGATCCCGAAGTCATCAAGACATATGCCGCCAAAGTAAAGGTAAAAAAACCTGTCACCAAAGTGGTCTTCTCTTCGATCATCAGCGGAAAGTTATTTATTAACAAGGAAGCGGTTATTCACGATTTCAAAGCTAACTATCTGAAAAAGATTTCCTTGTTTGAAGTGCAAAATCAAAATAGATTCCAAATTGAAGAGACATTTTTAACGTTTATTCAAAAACAGCTGGCAGAAGAAAAAATCACCGCCTTTGTTGAAAGCCTTGCCGAGTTTCCCGAATTTATTATTTTTATCGAGCAATGGTTGAAAGAGTAGCGCGCACCACCATTACAAATTCCTCAGCTGAAACGCATGAGTTTGCCAAAGCTTTTGGCAAGGGGCTTGCCGGGAACAGTGTGATTTTTTTTTATGGGGATTTGGGTGCAGGCAAAACCACCTTCATTAAGGGATTGGCTGCCGGAATTCTTGGGACTTCCGGCAATGAAGTGACGAGCCCGACTTTCACCTATCTCAATATTTATGAAGGGAGGATAACGCTGTACCATTTTGATCTATACCGTTTAAAAAGTTCAAATGAATTTCTAAATTTTGGTTTCGATGAATTCTTTGAAGCGGGCGGAATTTGCTGTTTGGAGTGGGCGGAGCGGATAAAGCCCTTGATCGGGACCCTAAATAAAAAAAATGTTTTCCGTATCGAAATGATTTGTCTGAACGAAGAGTCCAGGCAAATCAATATTGCGCAAGGGATAGGTGATGATCCGATATCAGTTTAAAAATCCGAAGTTTATCTCTTCCGCAGCAAAAAAAAATGGATATCCAAAACTTTTAAACCCGTCTGGCGCACCCCTGTCTGAGATCGCTGTTGCCGGACGCTCGAACGTAGGAAAATCGAGTCTTCTAAATGACTTATTTCAATCTCCAGGGTTAGTAAAGACCTCCTCTGTACCCGGAAAAACGCAGCTGCTTAATTTTTTTACATTGAACAACGTTCTTGTGTTCGTCGATCTTCCCGGATATGGCTACGCAAAAGTTCCGCTTCATGTCCGAAAACAATGGGGTCCTATGATCCAGGAATATTTGGATCATCGGCCAAACCTTAAGCTGATTCTTTTTTTGTTCGATATCAGACGGCTCCCGAGCGAAGAGGATTTTAAATTATTGGAGTGGGCATCCCATCAAAATAAATCGCTTATTTTGGTTTTGACAAAAGTCGATAAAGTGTCTGCCAATCAAAGAAGAGCAAATTTGCAAAAAATTTTAGATGCATTTAATTGCGAAAACCTGCATCATGTTTACTACTCTACTGTTAAAAATGTCGGGAGAAAAGAGTTAATGGCTAAAATTAATGACGCCCTTAATGAGGAAGAAGGAACAATTGAATAGACAAGAATTTGTATGTATAGATTGCGAAACAACGGGGCTTGATCCCAAACAAGATCGGATCATTGAAATTGCCGCCGTGAGGTTTACATTGGAAGGCTTGATCGATTCATTCGAGTCGTTGATCAATCCGGACTGTCCGATACCTGAAAGTTCGATTGCCATTCATCATATTACTCCTGAGATGGTCAAGGATCAGCCGAAAATCGAAGAAGTATTGCCTCATATCCTGAAGCTGGCTGGAAAGTCAGTCATTATTGGGCATGGCATTGGTTTTGATGTCGAGATTGTCGCTGCAGCAGCTGATCGTTTTGGTATTCCGACGACGATTCGCAGTAACTTACTTATAGATACATTGCGAATGGCCAGAGCCTATGGCGAAAGCCAGACAAATTCGTTGGAACAGCTGCGTTGCCATTTTAATATTCCGCAAGAGGGGGCGCATCGCGCAATGAGCGATGTGACCGTTAATATTGAAGTATTTAAATACCTGGCAAAATTTTATCGCAATATCGATCAAATATTTGATGTGCTATCTAAACCAATTCCACTCAAAACTATGCCCTTTGGTCCACATAAGGGACGTCAATTTAAGGAAATCCCCATTCCTTACCTGGTCTGGGCCTCCAAAAAAGATTTCGATCAGGACCTCCTTTTTTCGTTGCGTTCTGAACTTAAAAAACGCAAATATAAAAGCACACTTGCTCAAAGCTGTAATCCATTTAAAGACCTTTAATATTGGAGAATGTTTAATTATGGATAAGGATAAAAAAACGGGTACACATGATGGCAATGGGTCCACGCAGGTAAAAGTTGCCCTGGCAGAGATGCTCAAAGGGGGCGTTATCATGGACGTGACCTCAGTGGATCAGGCAAAAATTGCTGAAGACGCCGGCGCTGTTGCTGTTATGGCGCTGGAACGCATTCCATCTGATATTCGCTCCCAGGGCGGAGTTGCCAGGATGACAAATGTCGCCCTTATCGAACAAATCCAGGAAAGCGTTTCTATACCCGTTATGGCAAAATGCCGGATCGGACATTTTGTCGAAGCGCAAATGTTAGAGGCGTTATTTGTCGACTTTATCGATGAAAGCGAAGTATTGACTCCCGCTGACGATGAATATCACATCGATAAAAACAAATTTAAAATCCCCTTTGTATGCGGCTGCCGCGACCTTGGGGAGGCATTAAGGCGAATTGGGGAGGGAGCAAGCCTGCTTCGGACGAAGGGTGAGCCCGGCACCGGAAATATCGTAGAAGCTGTGCGCCATATGCGCTCCTTAATGCGTTCGGTCAGGTCGTTAACATCGATGGACCCGTCTGAGCTAATGAGCGAAGCTAAACGGATGGGCGCTCCTTATCATCTCGTTCAGGAAGTGGCAAGAACCGGTAAATTACCGGTGCCTAACTTTGCAGCCGGGGGAGTCGCCACTCCTGCCGATGCAGCTCTCATGATGCATTTAGGTGCGGAGAGCGTATTCGTCGGTTCCGGGATTTTTAGATCGGAAGATCCGATCCAGCGCGCCAAAGCGATTGTGTCCGCGACTGTCCATTATCAGGATCCAGAACTTCTCGTTGCCATTTCCAAAGGTCTTTTGGAGCCAATGCTTGGATTGGAGATCAATCGCATTGAATCGCAGGATCTCATGTCCAGACGGGGCTGGTAATGATAAAAATTGGAGTTTTAGCCCTTCAGGGAGCATTTGCAAAACACAGGCAAATGCTTCTTTCGTTCAATGTCTCCTGTGTCGAGATACGTAAACCACAGGATTTGCAAGATTGCGATGCGTTGATCATTCCCGGAGGGGAATCGACAACGATGCTGAAGCAAATGCAATTCATCGATTTAGTAAAACCCTTTTTGGAGTTTGCTGCACATAAGCCGATATTTGGAACGTGCGCGGGTCTCATCTTAATGTCGAACCACATCCTGAACGATCCAATGCAACCATTTAATCTTCTCGATATCGAGGTAGAGCGCAATGCATATGGTCGTCAGATCGAATCATTTTCTGCTGAATTTGCTGCCGATTTAGGACAATCTTTAAAAAAGTCCATCAAAGGATTGTTTATTCGCGCTCCGCGGATCCGCAAGTGGGGACCTGAAATTCAGGTACTAGCCTCTTTGGACAATGAACCGGTCTTAGTGCGGCAGGGGATTCATTTAGGGGCTACCTTTCATCCTGAATTGACCGACAGTAACGCTGTGCACCGCTATTTTCTTCAAGCTTGCTTAAAAAACAAATGATGTGCAAATGGGACGGTATGAGACAATTGTAGAATTGACAAGAAAATAATTTAACAAGATCGTCTCCGGCAAGCAAGATTAAGATCATGATCAAGATCGAGATTAAGAACCTGTTCAAAATCTTTTAAATAGACAGTCCCCCGAAATTTGCTTTGCCTAAAAACTTTAGTGGAGATACATTCATCATTAAAACTACCACAGAGCCCACAGAAAACACAGAGTAAAACACACCCCTCTGTGTTTTCTGTGGGCTCTGTGGTAGTTTATTTAAAAATTAGAAAGATTTTGAACAGGTTCTAAGAACATTCCTAATCTCGATCTTGATCATGATCTTAATCTTCCTTGCAGAAAAGCGTTTGAACTTGACTTTTGCAATTGTCTCATGCTGTCTATGGCTGCTTGTCTCATGTCGTCCATTCCTTTAACCTTCAAAGATAACCTTTTGCAAGGCTTGCTTTCATCTGGTGGGTAAACTGAAAGAGGGCGTTCATTGTGTCTTTTGGCTCATCTTTCGATTTATCGGGGTGGACGATGCGGACGACCTTTTTGAATGCTTCCTGGAGATCTTCCTTGGTGAAAGAAGGCTTTAAGCCGAATACTGTATGATAACTGTCTGGTTTGGCCTCCACACATAGATCGAAGTAATTTTTTAAAACTGGATCCTTTGGGGGTGTCAATCCTGAGGCAAGAGGAGGAACAAAAGCATATCTGGGGATTTTACTTGTTTTGGGGGGAGGTGGCGGCGCTGTTCGATTGGCTGATGGCGGTGGCTTTGGCTGATTGGATTGTGCCGATTTTGCAAAGAGTTTGTGTGCATTTTCAGTTACAGCTTTTTCTAATATGCTGCGCGCTTCGTTTAATTTCCCCTGTAAGAGTAGAAGTTTGATCTGTCCTGCATGCGTAGCCGCTATTTGTAGTGCCACTTCGGGAATATTAGAGAAAGCTGTTCTCACCTCAGCAGCGGAGATGGAACGGTTGATTTGCCGTTCGATAATCTGATCAAATAAAAGAGAGATGGTTATTAAACTAACGCATTCGATTGCATAAGCTGCATTTTGATTCTTCCAAAATTCCGAAGCAATTGTAAACAATAATATTTGACTCTCTTCCCGTTTAGAAAAAAATGAGGTTTCCTTTATCGTCTTAAGAGCTTTATCAGGTTGGTTTTGGTTGAGATAATGTCGGACAATTTTAAGAACAAATTCTTCTAAAGCCTCTTTTTCACAGTCAAAGGAACATTCTTTTACAGTTTCAAGCGCTTGATCTGGCTGGTTTGCATTCCAGTACTTTTCGGCAATTTTAAGAACAAACGCCTCTAAAGCTTCTTTATCATTAAAAAAAGTAAAGTTTTTTAAGATCTTGCGTGCATTTTCCAGTTCATTTTTTGCGAAGTACTCTTCTGCTATATTTAGAATGAAAGTTTCTACAGCATCCCGTTGATCCCCATAAAAGCTGAAATCTTTAATGATTTTGAGTGCTTTGTCCAGCTCGTTTTGTTTGAAGTGCTGCTTAGCAATTTTAAGGATGAAAGTTTCGCTTGCGTCTCGTCGATCCCCATAAAAGCTGGAATCTTTTACAATTTTTAGGGCTTTAACGAGATCATTTTTTATGAAGTGCTGTTCGGCAATTTTAAGGATGAAAGTTTCGCTTGCGTCTCGTCGATCCCCATAAAAGCAGGAATCTTTTACAATTTTGAGAGCTTTGTCCAGCTCATTTTTTATGAAGTGCTGTTCTGCGATATTAAGGATGAGAGTTTCGCTTGCATCTCGTCGATCTCCATAAAAAGTACCATCTTTTACAATTTTAAGGGCTTTATCGAGATTGCCATGTTCGTAGCAGTTTTCGGCAAGCTCGAGAAGACGGTTTTCTTTCTCAGAACTATCCCGAATGGAATCAACCTTTTTCAATTCCGCATCGACATTGAGTGGTACAGATGGGGCCTTTGGCTTGAACGATGGGGGAGTTTGTCTAGGCTGCACAGGTGGTCTTTGATGAATTGATGCCGGGGCTGCTTGAGGGAAAGGAGTTGCCTTGTGGAGAAGGATTTTTTGTAGAAAAGCATCCTTAGCTGCATGCTGATGACAAAAGAATGCATCATTTACAATTTTCCTCGCTTTGCCTGCATCACCTTGATTTAAGTGGTATTCTGCAATCTCCAGGATTACCGTTTCCTGATCTTTTGTCCTATGCGTAAAGAATGTTTTTGTGATTTTAAGGGCATCTTCTGGTTGGTCTTGTTTTACATGTTGCCTTGCAATTTTAAGGAGTAAATCTTCTTTATTTTCTGTTTTATAACATGTAAGGGCATCGTTTAAGATTTTGAATGCTTCTTTGAGGTTACCCTGTTGATAATATTTATCTGCTAGAGCTATCAAGTTCGTTTCTTGTAAGTTTAGATCGCTCATAGATTTGATTGTCGATAGTTCATCTGCTAATTCTGTTTTATTTACTTTTGGAGGGGCGCTAGACGGTCGATTCGGTTGGGTAGAAGAGCCAGGCGGGATCGTTTGTTTGGGGCTTGAGTTAGGAGTCAGATAATAATCATAGCATGATTTTTGAAATAGGCTTTCCTGAGCATGGTATAGACCTAATCTGTCGTTAAATATAGACAAAAGGATCCCAAACAGCCCTTGTCCATCACGTACTAAATAGAAAACACCGCATACTAATGGTTTGGAATTTCCTTTAAGTAAATGGATTCCTCCAATAAGTATTGTGGTAATTGCAAGGTGATAGACTGCTTTGGCGACTGTAATTAGAGCTGCAAAGGCAGCGAGTTTCTTCCGGGTAGAGGCATTTAGTCCTTCATTTGTCGATGCATAGGTTTCGTTAAATTGTATACGAGTTACTTTGCCGTAACGGAACTTGCATTTTCTTAAGTCTTCTTCAGAGAGTTGAGACTGTAAGCTCTTTGAATAACAAGTTTGGGTAAATTTTATTGGCATAATATCTTCTCATTTTAAAAATGATTTTTTGTAAATAATTTTATATTATCTATGAATAAAATGCAAGAGAGTTCTGGTAAAAAAACAATTAACTATAAAACGAGATGATAAGGTTTTTGTGCCCATGCCCTCAGGCCGTTCCCATGTCAAATAAGCAATTCAACGCAGAGGCGCTGAGGCGCGAAGACGCGGAGAAAAACATAAATAACAGAAAAACAATAATAAATTATTCTTTTTTTGATATCTTGTCTAGCCTGCTATGCTAGTATTCTTTTTATTGAATAAACCTTAGTAAACAAGTTTTTAAATTTTTTCCCGTCTCCGCGTCTTTGCGCCTCAGCGCCTCTGCGTTGAATTGCTTATTGGACCTAAGGGAATGGCATGGGGGCATAGGCACCTAATATGTCTCATATTTTCCTTAATTTATCTCACCCAGGGAGTTAAGACCTCATGCCCGGTTTCAGTGATCAAGATGGTGTGTTCCCATTGCGCACTTGGACGCCCATCGGTTGTGCGCGCTGTCCATTTATTGACTGGATCGATGTAGCCTGAGCGTACACCGGCATTGATCATCGGTTCAATGGTGAAAATCATTCCCGGGGCAAGAGGTATTGCCAGCTGATTGCGATGGTGGGGGATTTGGGGCTCTTCATGGAATTTTAAACCGACACCATGGCCGACAAATTGATTGACGACAGAACATCCATGACTTGTCGCATAATTTTCGATCTCTTCTCCGATCTTGCATATCGGGACACCGGGACGTAAAACGGCAATAGAACGGATCAGGCATTCGTAGGCAACATCGACGACAAGCTGCCGTTCCCTGTCCGTTTCTCCAATGACCACCATGCGGCTGCAATCGCCAAAGTAATGATTTAATATACAAGAGGCGTCGATATTGAGAATATCCCCTTTTTTAAGTTTCTCCTTGTCCGGAATACCATGGCAGATCACCTCATTTAATGATGTGCAAATACTTTTTGGAAAAGGGGGGGAGCCATAGTGGAGAGGGGCCGGAATAGCTCCTGCCTCCAGGGTAAGCTTATGGGCATAATCATTGAGCTCGAGGGTCGTCACCCCTTCTTTAGCCATCGTACAAACTTTATCGAGAATCTGGGAAGTGAGCTGGCACGCTTGTCTAATCCCTTCAATCTGTTTTTCCGTTTTTAATATAATGTGATACTTCTGCAAATAAAGAGCTTGGAGGGAATTTGGGTCTTTCGAAAATCCTTCATTAGAATGAGGGTAGTGGCAGTGGCGCCATTTCTTATTACTGCCGCACCAGCAGTAGTCTGTTCTTTTCATCGTTTATGCCTTGTCCCAGGTAAAAGGGATCACCTTTTCGATGTCGCAATCATGACGCAACATCATTAATCTGTCAAAACCGACAGCAACGCCGCTGCAGTCAGGAAAACCTTTTTGTAATGCATGTAAAAAGTATTCGTCTATGGGTAATTGTTCTTTGCCAAGCTGACTGCGGAATTGGTTGGATTCTAAAAACCTGGCACGCTGTTCAACAGCATCGGTAAGCTCATGATAGCCATTGGCAAGTTCTATCCCCCGATAATAGACTTCAAATCGTTCTGCCACAAGTTCCCCATCGAGCTTACGCGTCTTTGCCAGGGCAGCTTGAGAGGCAGGGTAATATGCCAATACAAAAAGCTCATTGTCCCCAAGTTTTGGTTCGATCAGCGATCCAAGGATTAAATTTAAGACGGCGTCTTTGCCTTCCGATTCCACTCCTGGATAGGGTGTGACATCGTTTGAGGTTAAATAGTTCAGTAATTCATCTATAGAGGCCTGGAAGTAATCGATGCCGGCATATTCCCGAAAAACTTGGCCGTAGCTCATCACCCTAAAGGGGAGTTTTCCCAAAAAGAGCGAAATAAAATCGATGGTTTCCTGTATCATCATTTCAAAAGAAAAGTCCATTCGATACCATTCTGCCATCATGAATTCAGGATTATGTTTAGTGCTGGACTCCCCATCGCGAAAAACATGGGACAATTGGTAGATATCTCCAATCCCGTCCGCAATCAATCGTTTCATTCCATATTCGGGAGAAGAATGGAGATAACGCCACTTTAGATTTTGACTGCTTACCTTGATCAGATCGATATGGGAGTCGACGGAAGCCCCCTGTGTAATCGCAGGACAGTCAACCTCTAATATATTTTTGGAATAGAAGAATTGACGCGCAGTTTTTAGCATAGAGCTTCTGTCGCGCAAAAGTTCATTTTTTGATAAAGCGGAGGAGATCATTATACCCGGTTTAAGAAGTTATTTAGACTCAGAAACTCGCGAGACATACTCTCCAGTTCGTGTATCTACTTTGATGAGCTCGTCCTGACTGATAAAGATAGGCACCTGAATTTTAGCCCCTGTTTCCGTCGTTGCCGGCTTTAACACCCGTCCTGAAGCTGTATTGCCGCGATCACCGGGTGCAGTGTCGACAATGCGCATTTCCATAAATGTCGGCGGCTCAACATTGACAGGTACGCCATTATAGGAAACAATGCCATATAAGACGTCGTCGAGAAGCCATTGTACAGTATTGCCAAGGCTTTCCATGGGAATCTTAATCTGTTCAAACGAGTTATCGTCCATAAAGGTGACCCCGTCGGCCTCTCGATAAAGCAACCGCATATTGGTTTCTGTCACGTCGGCAAGATCTGCCTTATCACCAGATTTAAATGTGCGCTCTATTACGCGGCCTGTGATCAAATGTTTGATGCGCACGCGATTAAACGATTGTCCTTTGCCAGGTTTTACAAATTCATTTGTGACAATCGTATAGGGCTGTCCTTCCAATTCAATTTTAACTCCGGCTTTAAACTCATTCGTGCTAATTTGCGGCATAAAAGATCCTTTAATTTGTTGTAGTTTTGTTTTGTTATACCGAAGGTGGTTTAAAAATTGGGATTTTGACAAGGAGGCTGCTCAAAATTTTTCGTCTGGAACTTAAGTGACCATTGCCAATGGCCAAGGCACGAGTGAAGACAAAAATTTTGATGCAAAGCTGAAGGCCTCAAAAACCAATTTTTGAATCACGTTCGGTATAACCTAAAGTGAATCAGCTGCAGTTTATCAGATTTTATTTCGGCTTGTCCAGAGTTTTAATGACTGTACGGCAATTCTAAACACAAAATAAATTTAACAAGATTAGCAGGATCGCCTTAAGCGGCAGGATGTGCATAGATCTCTTTTCTATCCTGCCGCTAAAGGCGATCCTGCTAATCTTGTTAAATTTCTTAGAGCCTGTTCAAAATCTTTTAAATAGACAATCTCTTAGCTCTTGAAGTTTATTTGTCTACAAAACTTTAGTGGCGATATCATAACCTTTAAAACTACCACAGAGCCCACAGAGTACACAGAGGGGTATTTTCACTCTCTGTGTGCTCTGTGTGCTCTGTGGTAGTTTATATTTAACAATTAGAAAGATTTTGAACAGGTTCTTATGAAAGTGTACAAAAATGATTTGCAACCAATGTTTCCTTAACTTACCTAAAACAGATATTTTCTCATTTATTTTTCCTGATGGCTGTAATGAAATGTACCGGAATTAAGAATTCCAGGAAATTTAACGGAAAAACGAACATGGGAACAATTTAATTGTTCCCATGTCACATAGCCGAAGCTGTCATCGCAGACGTAAATCTTACGCAGCTTTTGCAGGAATTTCTTTATCTTTATCGCCGGATGCGGCGTCCTTATCGCTGGAAGCAGTCTTTTTATCGGTCGAAGCCTCAGCAGGAGCTGGAGCAGCCGCACTCGAAGAGCCGGCGGTTGGTGCAGTAGAGCTTGAACTTGAAGAAGCTCCTTTATCACCCGATGAAGTTTTAGGGGCCTCTACAGGTGCGGAAGCTTTTTTGTAGTTTTGCTCAGCTGTTTTAACCGCTTCTTTAGCTGTTTTCACTGCCTCGTTTGCCTTAGCTACTTCATCTTTATCCTGCTTGTCAGCTTTCTTTAACTTTGCTAATTCCTCTTCTTTTTTTGCTAATTCGACTTTAGCTTCAGTGACCTTCTCGAATGCGGTTTTAACGGCATCCCTCGTTGCTTTTGAAGCTTTAAGAGCTTCTTCAGCTTTTGTTTGTGCATCCTTGGCTTTTGCCAATTTATCTGCATCCCCACCTTTTTCCAGAATTTCAATAGCCTTTTTAGCATTTAAATTGGCCACTTTTGCATCTGCAACCTTTCTTTGGGCATTTTCTAATGGATCATTGTTCTTATTTTTTAAACGATAGAGAAGAGCTAGACCACCACCTACTAACCCAAGTGCTAAACAGGCTAAAGCCGCAACTGCAACAGCAGCAACTGCTGGATTTTTATCGTAAAGTGGTTTAAGGGGACCAACACTGATCACACTATGCGCAAAATTTTTGATAGATGATATATCCATATGCGTTTACCTTTTTTAATTTTTTTCATATATCAGTATTTTATTGATACAATAAATACTAATAAGTTCGACCATATCAAATGAGTTATTTAAACACTACTAAAAAATTGACTGCCTAAAAAACTGCTCAGGATATAAGGTTAAGTGGAATAGTAGGGAGTGTGGTTAAGGGGAATAGTAGGGAAATAGTAACGACAATAAGAAGTGCCTGTAAAAGCGACAAGAAAAAAGTAAATTTTTTCTTGTCGCCTTTTTTTTTGCAACTGCCTCTTATTGTCGTTGACTTTGTTGTTGACTTTAAGCTTTGCCTTAAGGGCATCCCTTTGTTTAGAAGAAAAACTAAACTCATGATGGCCTATCAACGACAAAGCTTAATTTCTTTATTTTTGGTTCAAATTTTTTTATTAATCATATGCCGCTTCCTCTACTTGGGTTTCAGCTTCTGAGGTACTTGGTGTACCACCTTCGACTTCTTCTGCTTCAGCTCCTGACCCTGCATCACTTTTAGGTGTGGTATCGCCCGGAGTGTGGACAGTTGCACCCGGGTTTTTAGCGGCTTCAGCGGCAGCTTTTTTAGCTTTATTTTTATCTGTTTTTGAGAGTTCTTGAGTCGGATTAGGAGCTTTATTTTTCTCTTTAGCAGCCTTATCGGCAGCAGCTTTCTGAGCCGCAGCCTTGTTGGCAGCAGCCTTGTTGGCAGCAGCTTTCTGAGCCGCAGCCTTGTCGGCAGCAGCTTTCTGAGCCGCAGCCTTGTCGGCAGCAGCCTCTTTCTCAGCAGCTTTAGGAGCAGCAGCCTTGTCGGCAGCAGCCTTGTCGGCAGCAGCCTTGTCGGCAGCAGCCTTGTCGGCAGCAGCCTTGTCGGCAGCAGCTTTCTCAGCCGCAGCTTTCTCAGTAGCAGCCTTCTCAGCATCAGCTTTCTCAGCCGCAGCTTTCTCAGCGGCAGCCTTCTTCTCAGCTTCAGCCTTATCGGCAGCAGCCTTGTCGACATCATTAGGTTGCTCTTCTTTTTTCTGGGCATCTTTAGCAGCCAGAGCTTGTTGAGCAGCTTGTTCCTGAGCAATCTTTGCATCAGTTTGTTTTTGAGCAGCTTGTTGAGCAGCGAGTGCTTCTTTCGCAGCTTTTTCTTGAGCGGCGACTTTTTCTTGAAGATCCTTATTTTGCTTTTCGAGTTCGGCTACTTTTGCAGCTTGTGCTTCCGCATCCGTTTGTGCTTTGGTAGCTTTTGCAGTTTCTTCTTGAGCTCTTTTTAATCCTTCAGCAGCATCTTCAGCAAGTTTTTTAGCAGCAACTTTATCTTCATCACTCTTGGTTGCAGCAGCTTTTATCGCTTCTTCGGCTTTTTGAGAAGCAGCTTCAGCAGCTTCAGTAAGCTTTTTGGCATCATCCAATTCTTTAGTAGCCTTTTCAGAAAGAGCTTTGGCTGCAGCCTGATCTTTCTCAATTTGGGCAGTAAGTTCTGCAACCTTTTGCTTTTCCTGAGCAGACTCATCTGCGAGAACTTTTGCAGCTGCTTGTTCCAGAGCAGCCTGTGCAAGGAGCGCTAATGCAGCTTCTTTTTCTTTAGCAGCCTGTTCAATGAGAGCTTTAGCCTCTGCCAGTTTTTTATCGGCATTCTCTGATTTTTCTTGTGCGGCAGCTAGATCTTCTTTGGACTTTTCAGAAAGAATTTCAGCCTCGTTCTTGGCTGCATCAGCCTGCTTAGTCAGCTCTTGAGCCGCTTTTTGTGCTTTATCAGCCTCTTTAGTCAGTTTTTTTGCAGCTTCTTGTTCTGTAGCAGATTTATCTTTAGCAGCAGCCTCAGCCTTTGCAGCGTTTTCAGCAAGAGCCTTAGCTTCTTCCTGGGCTTTAACAGCCTTTTCAGTAAGATCTTTTGCCGCAGCGAGATCTTCGGCAGCCTTCTTAGCGTCTTTAGTTGCCTTTTCAGCAAGAGCCTTGGCTTCATCTTTTTCTTTAGCAGCCTTTTCGGCATCGGCTTTTTCTTTAGCAGCTTTTTCAGCAGCTTCTTTTTCTTTAGCAGCCTTTTCCGCATCAGCTTTCTCTTTAGCAGCTTTTTCCGCATCAGCTTTTTCTTTAGCAGCCTTTTCAGCTTCTTCTTTGTCTTTAATAGCCTTGGCAGCTTCATCAGCGAGCGCTTTTGAAGTTTCTTTGTCTTTAGCTAAAGGATCTTCTTTATCTTTAGTGCCCTTGGCAGCAGCGTCTTCTTTTTCTTTAGCAGCTTTAGCGGCGTCTTCTTTGGCTTTAGCAACCTGTTCTTTGGCGGTTTTATCTGCCTGCTTGACCGATTCGTTAGCTTTTGTCTGTGCTTCTTTTAGAGTAGTTTTAGCTTTTTCAACGGCTTCTTGAGCTTCTTTGATTTTGGCATCATCCTTTGGACTTTGCTTTTTCAAATCATCCAGAGTTTTTTCTGCTTGTCCTAATGCAATTTTTGCCTGTGTGACAGGAACTTCCGCATTTTTAATGATGACTTTGACTTGGCGGGCCAAATCAGCTGCTTCTTTGGCAGCGGTTAGCGTTTCTTTTGCTTTTTTGATTTGTTCCGGATCTTTGTTTTGCGCTTCTAAAATTTTGTATTTTTGATCAGCTTGAAGAAGAGCAAGTTTAGCTTCGGTATTTTTTCTTGATGCATTAGCTACAGGATCTTGTGTTTTTTTGTTTCTATTTCTTAGAAAGCAAACACCAATAACACTTAAAGCTAATGTTAAACATGCCAATGCGGCAACAGCAACGGCTGCAGCGACCGGATTTTTCTCATAAAGTGGTTTGAAAGGCCCAAAACTGATTACGTTATGCGCATAATTTTTTATGGAGGATACACTCATCTTCGTTTACCTTTTTAAATTTTTTTTTTAAAAACGGTATTTATAAAATTTATAAATACTAACACGCGCCAACATATCAAATGACTTATTTAAACTCTATGGAAAAATTGAGTTTAAGTGTTTTTTTTAGACTTCCCTCTCTAATTTTTCATTACAAAAGAAAGAAACAGGATATACCGAACGTGATTCAAAAATTGGTTTTTGAGGCGTTCCGCTTTGCATCAAAATTTTTGTCTTCACTCGTGCCTTGGCCATTGGCAATGGTCCCTCGCTCCAGACGAATAATTTTGAGCAGCCTCCTTGTCAAAATCCCAACTTTTGAACCACCTTCGGTATAAGCAGGATGGTCAGGATAAATCTAAAAAAATATCCTACCTATCTTGCTTATCCTGTTATTTTTCTCCATAATTCCAAAAATTGTTATAATGTTTTGTTCTATGACATTTCACCCTTAATTTGCAATCAACAGAATGTCATGATAAAGTAAGGTTCACATTCATTATTTGAGGTATTTATGAGCGATGTCCCCGTTTTGCTTGCGCAGTTTGCCGCCTATTATTCTATTGAAGAGACGAAAGAATTGTGTAAAAAAATGATCAATGCCCCCATGATCTCGCCATGCCAATTTCACATCGCTCTACCCGCTACTTATTTAGACGCGATGCAAGGGATTGAGGAATTTCGTGAAATTCATTTTGGGGCAGATATGATGCTCGATACTAATGAAAAAATGTTTACAGGATCGATTGCCATTCCTTTCTTACAACAGCATCATGCTGCATTTGTTTTAATAGGGAGCAAAAAAGAGAGAGCTTTTTATCGCGACCTTTCCTTTGTTAACCAGCACATTAAGCAGGCGCTATCGGCATCTATTACCTCATTTGTCTCTATCCTCGATCCGGTGGATTTCAGCAATGATGAACAGCCAAAAAGCGCTTTGCAAGAACAAATTTTAGCCATCTTGTCGGGGATTTCTCCGGAAGAATTAAAAAACATTTACCTTGTCTATGATGCGGCGTGGATCAACCAAACTCCATGGGATAGCCGCAATGAACATTTATTGAATGCCTATCATTTATTTAAAGAGGTACTGGAAGAACAATATAAAGAAGAAAGCAATCTGTTAAAAATAATTTACGCTATTCCCACTTATTCTGCCGATGTAAAGAATGTCATGAGTTCATTGCCAGCAGCAGGCTACTCTTTGGGAACCTTGTCTCCGGCAACGATACCCGCTGCCTTTCTTTAAGGTAGCAAGAGGACTTTTCCCGTTGTATTTCTATCTTCCAGCTGTTGATGGGCCTCTTTTGCTTTTTCCAACGGAAATGTTTTGTTGATATGCAGCTTCAGCCACCCGCTTTCAATTCCATCCATTACAGCTTGTGCACGGTACATGAGCTCTTGTGTATTTAAAAGATAATTAAATAAGGTTCCTCCGGAAAGTGTTAATGATTTTTTCATGAGCTCATTGGGAGAAATCGGATCGGCAACACCGCTTGCGGCGCCAAAAATTACAATATTTCCCCGGAGCGCTGCCGCTTGCATGTTTCCTGGAAACGTTGTTTTTCCCACCCCGTCGATGATCAGGTCGGCACCATGACCCTTGGTGATTTTATTTACCTCTTCGGCAAAGTCTTGCTTAGTATAGATGATGAGATGATCAGCACCGGCACGATGTGCAGTTTCTGCTTTTTCTTCCGTGGAAACAGTTCCAATCACTGTTGCTCCTAAATGTTTTGCCCATTGTGTCAATAAAAGTCCCATTCCTCCAGCTGCCGCATGGATTAGCACGATATCAGCCGGTTTGACTTTGCGAAACTCATGCAGCAGATAATGTGCTGTCATCCCTTGCAGGGGAAAAGCAGCTCCCTGTTCAAAGGAAAACTGTGGAGGGAGCGAAATCAAGTGTTTTGCTTCGACGAGACTAAACTCGGCGTAGGAACCAGGTTCATGGACATAGGCGACAAAGTCTTTGGGTTTTACATTAGTCACTCCATCTCCTATTGCCTCGACGATACCAGAGGCTTCTAATCCGGGAATGTATGGGAGTTTGACCGGATAG
>JABDCW010000036.1 GCA_013287905.1 Chlamydiota bacterium
GCTGTACGAAAAACAAAAAGACCCCCAAAAAAAAGCCCTTCAATTGCAGCATTTCGTCCAGTCCCTGCAGCTCGTTCGCTATTATGAACCTACAACTGGCGATATGGACAAACTCTTCTTTGAATGCGCCAATCATTATATGTACCGCAGCATGCAGATACAAAAGCTCGAAGAGATCAGCAAAAACACCTCTTCGGAGAAGTTGGCCGTAATGCCCACGGGGTTTGGAAAAACAAAGGCGATGATCCCCACACTGAACCAGGAACAAACGCAAAAGGGGCATGTCGTCAATGTCTGGCCAAGAGGGATCGAAATTCCCAATACGGAAGATGTTCAGGAGTCAACCGAATCGAGCTTTTTAAAACAGGTCGACCGCTTTGCCTTCGACAGGAGTACTCAGTTTTCCCTGGAATCGCTGCAGTTCATCTATGCAGAATTGAAGAAGGGGAAAGAACTTGGGATTGCCTTGAACGTCAAGTCAGAGACGCTCCGTGCATTGCAGCTGCATTGCATTTTAGGCTTGCACATGATGAACCAAAAGAAAAGGACTTCAAGCGAGGAACAAGAACAGATTACCCTGATGGGAAAAATTCTTCGTTTCCTGCAACAAAACTCCTGGGCTACGATCGATGAGGCGCATCAAGTATTAGATCCGCTCGATAAGTTGATCTATACCTTAGGCTCCCCCACCCGTTTGCCGGAAAATCAGGTGCTTTTTTTTGAATCGCTTTTCCAGGAGCTCATCTCCGACGAAATCGCCCCCCTTTTACGCATTAAGGAAAACAAACAGGCGTTAACGCAGGACAAAGACTATAAACAAGCCAAAGAACTGCTCATCAAGCGGTTCACCGAAAAATATAAAATAGAGAATACACAAGAGTTTCGCGACTTTATGGAAGGCAATATAGACATGCCTCCCGTCATTGCCAATCACGAGAGAAAAGTAGAGCTTTGCTTACTTCAGGGGATGCTCAATCAGGTCTTGAAAGAGAGTATCAAATCTCAGGTCGATGAAAAATTTGGCCTTTCCAAACTGCACACGGCCAAATGTGAATACGCGATCCCCTTTGAAAGCAGCAATACGCCCAAAGAAAATGAGCTGTCCCCCTCGGAATTTAAGAATCCTCATGAGACAATGGTGAAAACCTATCTGACCTATCTTCATAAGGGGCTCTCCACTCTGCAAATAAAAAAACTCATCTTTCACCTGCAGTCTGTTGCCACTAAAGAGGTCTCCCTTGGGATCTCGATGGCCGACAGTGAAACAAATATCTTCTTTAAAAAGCTTCTGCCTGATTACGACAAAGTCCTTTTGGAGATGCAAGGCAAAGACATGAAAGAGTTCGCAGAAAAACTGCAGCTCGTTCTTCAACAACCGGACAAACAAGACATTTTTAAACTCGTCATCTTTTATTACATTCGCGAGATCATCGCCCCGCAAATCAAACTCTACTCAAAAACCTTGGTCAGTTCAGTCCAAAACTTCCGCACGCAGTTCCAAAGCTCTCTTTCTCTGACGGCAACGCCTCAGGATGTGGCTGCCCATGGGCCCAATACCTCATTTATTCCCATGGCAGGTACATCGGGCCAGGTGACCCACCTGATGCTGATGAAGTCGGAAAAAGTACATATCATCGAAGGGCAAACCCCTAAACAAGCCCTTGCCGAAACGCTTGCCATTGCACGTAAGACTAAAAAGGTCCGTGCCATCGCCGATATCGCCGCCGAATTCAAGGGGTTGTCCAACCGCGGGATCGCTGAAAAAATATGCGATGAATATCGGGGCTCTGACATGCAGGCGGTCCTGTTCTTTGATGAAACGGTACAAAACTTCATGATGATGGATGTGGATACGGGACTTATTTCCGATCCAAGGGGGGACGCAACCTCTCCTGAACAGCGCGTCACGATCTATGACCAGGCACGCACCGTCGGCAGCGACATCAAACAGGCGATCGATGCTGTTGCCTTATTGACCGTGGGAAAAGATACGACAAAGGCCGCCGCAGGCCAGGGAGCTGGAAGGATGCGTCAGTGGCATATGGGGCAAGGAACAGAATGGGTGGTTCCCGAAGCGATCGCTGCACAGATTGCCGCGCGCCAAAAAGAGATGAACCCGCCAAACCTTAGGGAACCGGTAACTCCAGCCGACGCAAATGCCAAACCTCCACCCCCCACTCCTATGCAATTGCTTCTCCATTTCATGGAAAATCAGGCAAACCAGGAAGCGGAGAAAAATTATCAGTCGCAACTGCTGCAGATGGACAACGAGATCCGCCAGGCGATCATCGACAAAATCCTCAATGTCTCCCTTCGCCATTGTGAAGACGATGAAACGCTCGATGCCGGAAAAATGGCCGCGCTCTACCGTCAATTTGAAAGCGAACTGATGACTGCAGACCCGCTTGATCCGACCGTTCTTTATGGAGCGGCGATGACCGAAAAAACTGCGAAAGAGGCCTTGCAGATCCATTATGACAAGTGCATGGCCAAAGTGCAGAAATGTAAATTTACCAAAGAAGAGCGGCAGGCCCTTACGCAAAAGCTCGAAAAGTATCGGCCCAAATGGGACGAGATGGCCTTGCCCTTAACTGTACGAAGCGGCACACAATTGGGAATGGAATGCGAAGTGCTGCAGGAAGTAGAAATCGAGGCACAAATAGAAGTGCAGGCGCAAACCGCAACTGCTGCATTCGAAAGGACAGTCCAAAGGTGGGATAATGTCGACCTCTTTTCGGCCGGGTGGGAAAAACCCATGAAGCTCAATCCCTTTCTCGGAAGAATATCCGGTATGTTTAGCAAAATCTCCGGATTCGCGAAGAAGCCCTCCGATTCAAAAACACCCCCGCCCATTTGGGCAAGAGTTGTCTCTGTCGTGCTGGTTGGCATTGGAATAATCGCCGGAGGCTTCATCCTCATTCCTATCTTTCTGGCTTTACAAAAAGTGTTCCGCATCATCAATGAGAAGGTTGATGAGCGAAGGACCCTCACATTTTCGGCAAAATGCTGCACCTGGCGCTTACAGGAAACCATGGCCATCCAATCAGGAGAAATCGGGGCATCGAAAAGCTTTTTTAGCCCGCAGATTTTAGTCAGTAACAACTTTTATGCCATCAATGTCCCAAAACTCATGGAAGCGCGTCAGATCCCATTGGATGCAGCCGAACAAAAACCGATTTTTGAAGTGATGGTGATCCAGGATGAACTGCCCAATGGAAAAAAACAGATCCATTTGATGGTGATCGATCAAAACGACAGCACCCAGTTCCGGGCCAAACTACGCAATGACAGGGCATTGGAATTGGCCGGAGGCCGAAAACGCAAAGTAGCAATCTATGACCTGAAAAACAAGATCGTCGCGCAAGGAAGCAATGGATTTACACCAAACGAATTGGAGGACAATCCCGAATTTGTCAGGCTGTTAGCCGAGGTCAAGCTGCTCAATGGCGATTTGGACTATACAGAGCAGGAATTAGAGCACATTCGAACCAAAGCCGGCACGATGGGAGTCGCTGCTCTTCACAAATTTTTTGTGAACCATGTTCTGCCCTTGCATCCGACCCACTACAAGCTCTATCCCAAAACTGACATTGCCAAAATCCTGGGCGGCCTCCCTAAGAAAAATAAACAGCTGTAGTAGGGACATATTACCTGCCCTTGCTCGAACGTGATCTCGTTCTTCGTTTTATGGACGACATGGACTTCATGGACGACATGGACGATATGGACAATTTGTCCATGTCGTCCATGAAGTCCATTGTCCATGAAGTCCATGTCGTCCATAAAACAAAAAATGGGATCGCGATCGCGGTCGGGCAAGGGCAAGGGCAAGGGCACGGGTACGTAACATTCTATCCCCTAAAAAACTTTAAATCCCCTTTACAAATAATTTACTATGCCATACTATGTAACACTACAATATAAAATTAATTTAATTAATCAAAACACAAGTAATTTACAGGGTTTAAAAATTAAATGAATATTACTGAAAGCACACGAATAATAAATGATAAACATTTACCTGTGGAGCCAATTAGCAAGGGCGGCCTTCCCACTCAAGTCATTCAGCAAAATTACGAAGAGCAACGAAAGAAAGAAGAGGCTTTCATCAAAGAAAAATCGATGCTGCATCATCTTCCGGCAGACCGGCCAAAGGTTGCCGATATAAAATTCCTGATGCAATTACTTGGGGATGCGTTTATTGGAGAAATTTCCCCGCTGCAGGGAAACACACACGAGGTCACCCTCAATGCTACCATCGATTTTCTCGAGCGGGCATTAAAAAAAGCTGACGATCCATTTTTTCAATTTGTAAAACCATACAAACAAGAGCTTCAACAACTGTTGGAGCAATACCGCGAGGCACAAGAAATTGCAAAAGAAACCACTCGCATTACCAATCTTGGCCAAGGCAAATCAAAAAAAGAACAAATGGAGCTGATTGGCGGTTATGCAAAAGTTTTACAGGCAAAGTTCAGCAAAAAACCCGGTTGGTTCCCTGGCGGATGGACAGATAGATCGGCTGGAAGTCATGGTGTCATGATCCACATCGATGCATCGAAAGGCATATCGATCGTCAATCCGGGGGCCGGGCTTAACTATCACCCATCGACGAAGGACATTGCAAAAGATCCTTTGACCGGACAATTGAAGGAAGAGATCCTTTACAGCGAAGTACTTAAAGTGACCGGTTGTAATAAAGAGCGATTGCAAAGCGTTGAATTTTATCAGGCGCTCTTAGAACTGAACATCTGCTCGGTGTGGAATTCCATAGACACCGAAGTGGGTGCGGAAGAACTCTATGAAGGGATAGTGTCCTATTTAGGAGGAAGATTCGCTATTGCGGAAGAGCCCAATCTCCACCCGGAAATGTACAAAAAACAGCAAAGAAGCGGCACATATGCATTAAAATCGGTCACAGCCTCTCTTTACTATAGTTTATCCGGCGGTTTGAAAAAGCTCTCAAGGCCTGCCAAAGATGGTGTTGGTTGTTATAAACAATTAAAATTTCAATGGCAACTCGAAACGCTTACCTTTGTTGCTGCAGATCTTCTCCCCGAAAATTCCGCCCTAAAAATTCCATCCTACTCACGCCAATTGGTCCAGGATACTTGTGAAAATTTGACCAGGTCCGCCGAAAAGCTAAGTAAAAAAAATCAGATTTCCGAAGAACAAATGCAAATCTTGCAAGCAACGGTCCTCGACATTCAAAGAAGAATGGGAGCGTCAGCCCATATAGAAGATAAGCCCAAAAAAACACCCGCTGTACCCACCGAACTTATACCTGCTGACAATTCTAATATTGAAACCATTGAACAACCAAGCGATTACGGGAAAAAAGACCATATCCACGTTTTTGATGCTGCATTTAACCGGGATCTAAGCGAGGCTCCTGATGATTACGAACCAGCGAGGCAAACAAAACCCGTTGAACAATTCTTTCAAAAAACGATTCCCCCCCAATTTTCTCCGGATGAACTCCTTGCCTTTATCAGCGAATGGTCTGCATCTTCCAAAGACACATTACAATCTCTTGTTGTTGTTCGATCCTACTCGGGAGAACCCTTGTATGACTCTACCAATACTCTCCTCTTTAAAAACCGCCTCGGCGAAGTGATTTCTGCTCTTCCTATCCCCTCTTCGGAAGAAGGTATCCAGGACATTTGGTCAAAAATACCGCAAGACAAAATTGTCGCTTCCATGGAAAACATTTCCACTTTTCTTGAAGTCTGCATAAATTGCACGAATAAACGTCCAAGCCCCGAAGATACATATCTGCAATATACACTCCTCGCCATTTTGGATAAATTGGCAAGGAGACTTCCGGAAAATAGACTGGAGGGCTGTAACCTGAACTATTATGAACTGTTAGTTGCGGTAAGAAAAGAAGAATTTGCGTTGATGTCGATAAAAATGCAAAAAAATTTCTTCAAACTCATGCACTATTTTAACCCCGATTTCAGCATCGAAGATACAGTAAAGAAGACGAATAACGAAGAGCTGCTCTCTCAAATTCCTAAGTTGTTTTCATTTAAAGACTTAAAAAAGAATGACCCGCGCAACTATCACACATTTACCCACAAATTAACTAAGGAAAGGATCAGTGAAAATCAGACATTCCTCTGTTTTTCCAGATTTTTAGAAGATCCGAAAGTGGTAAATGCTATTCGCCTCTCCCACCCCGATGCGCACGATCAAATTGACAAAATAGCTGCGCTCATGGGCACTGAAGGAAGTAAAATCCTTCCAAAAGGGTTGCAGATGCTTCAACAAGCAGCTGCCAATATTGTTTCCAGCCATTTACAAAAGGAATACTATGACTCAAAACAAAAATGGAACTCTATCTCCTGCTACCCCAGTCTCTCACAAGAGGCCAACCCAAGAACATGGGACTTAAACTATCATGCCAATGGTAGCAGCAGTTATTACAGTCACAGTTTCACACAAGCAATACAAATGCCGGATACTGTGGTAAATACCGGCAATATGGGGAACTACGATGATAAACAGTTCCGGTTTTCGAGAGCGGAACAAAACAAAATCATGATGCAGCAGCCTCCTCAATCCTATTCCGCTGGCACAGTACCCCAGCCTTCAGTGAGAGTGTCAGCCAACCGGCAGAATAGAAGCAATATAAGGAAAAAGAATACCTATCAGCTTGAGTTAGACCAGTTCAGGAAACTTAGCATGGTATGCACCGATCCATTCGACGAGCTCAACCGGATCATCGCCTTCTGCCAGCAACATCCCCAGTTGCTTAAAGGACACGTCATACAAAATATGCTTATGCACAGCCCTTTTAAACCGGGACGGATCCTTTCGCAATTGCAGGACAATCCGCAATACGCGAGCGAGCTTGCCAAATTTTTTCACGATAAATGTAAACATTACCGCGAGACCGGGGATTTTACCACATTCTCCATCGTTTTAGCCGTGGGCAAACGGATCCATCAGTTTGTGGAAGATCAGAAAATTTCTTGCGATACGCCCTTCCCCGATTTTGATGCTGTCATGAATGAATGGATATTGGCAGAAGAAAACTCCAGTCCAAAAAAACTCGAAGGCTTTTGTCATCTTCTGCAAGCAGAAGATAAGCGTTCTGCTGAACAACTTGCAAAAGATCCCAAACTTCTCACATCTGTGGCCAAACATCTTTATGCAGCGACTATTTTGTCCTCTCTGCAGGCAAAACCGACCGATCCCATTTTGCATTTGATGCAGGCAAAAATTGGGGGGCCTTTAGAAAAGTTATTGCAAGAAAATCAACAGGCCAGAAATGAAATCTTAGACTTTTTGTTCCATATGTTTGAACCGGATTTCCATGGAGACTGGCAAAAAAAATACCCCACGGACAAACGCGGCGTTCCCTCCACTACCCCAGTATATACGGCCGGCAAGCGCTCCATTAATTTACAGACTGGGACAGTGACTACATCTGATGGCAAGGTTCATAAGGGAGTCCCGGGTAAAATCGTCAACCATAGGTTTTTTCAGAAATTGATGAAAGATCCGGTCAAGACATGCGTTTATAATGGGCAAGCCTTTGTGATCAACCAGGGAATGCCCTCCGAACTGACGGTTGTCGATGACCGCAAATTAGGTAAGCTCTATTTTTACCGGACCTTTGGCGATGCTAAATATTTATTTAGGGAAACACCCGATTGTCTGCTCAGGAATATTCCTCTTATTGTCAAGCATGAGCATGTGGGCTGCTGGTCAAAAATCGATGATGAAAACACCATATTTGTCGAGGAAAAAGGTACGTTTACTTACCAGGCCAATTTTAAGGAAGATGAAAAAGAAAAAGAGGAAGGAGAAAACAATAGAAAGCGATATGGATACGACTTCTCCAGGCCTAAACTCCACCTCAGGGATATTATCCGTTTGAAAGATGGAAAACACTGGACAAAGGCCGGGGCAATTCAATCGTTTCCCTTTTTTAGACACTTTGAAGATGACTCTGCATCCGTATTAAGCTTTACAAATAAAGAAAAGAGTGAGCTCGAAGAGATCGCGCTGCCCCGTCTTGGCATTGATATTGATGTAAAAAGCAATAAATTCTATGTAAGGCAATATCCCGGATTTTATTTAGTGGAAAATCAGCCCGTCGATGGAATTGAAGAGAGTTTGCACACTCTTCAAATGAGAAACGATGCGGGCGACATGAGCCTTTTAGTCCCAAGAGTGGAAATAGAGGCAGAATGGGAAGGGGCTCACAGCGGATCGCAACTTTTGTCAGCTTTGAGCAGAATGGCCGGAAACGATGATGAATCTGATAACCAGTTGCCAAAACTTACACTTAAACAAAAAAATGGGGAAATCTCTCCGGAAAAACCTTTAGATTGGATCGAATATCAGGTAAAGGATGGCAAACCAAAGACGCGCCAGGGAGATGCAAAATTTTATCAAGTCTATTTGCATGTATTGGAGGGAAAATTTGAAGAGGCCAGACTGCTTTTACAAAAATGCTACCGGTTACAACGCCTCTCTGCAGAAGAACTTGAGGTGCTCGAGTGGCTGCAAAAAGCGCTTTTGGCCTCAGGACATCCTGCGGCAAATGCCCTGTACTTAAAACTTCTTATCCTTGTCGAAGAAAATAACTTAAAATACCCCCTTTCCCTTGGACAGGAAGAACCAGAGTTTATCAACCTTAGTGCAGCCGGAAAAAAATTGCTTCTCTATCTAAATAATCAAACAAATGCCCCCCTGCACCGGTTGAGCGAGCGGGAAGAGAAATTTCTTCTGGACTTTATAGAAAAGAAAATAGTAAGGAAAATGGCCCAATTAACAAAGGCGAAACAAGCAAGGAGCGCGGAATATAAAGAGCTGCAACTCCTGCGGCAAGGGTTGAGGCTATACTACTCCAATCGACAGAGGTATCTCAAATCAGGGGACGGCAAAATAGGACGCTACTATTTCGGAATGCCGACAGGATTTAAATTTCCAAAATTTCTTTCCACAAGGAATTTATTATCGCAAGTGAAGACTTCCTCTCCGCGAGAGATCGACCTTTCAGAAATGGCCATTATCACAGATAAGGGAAGAACCTTTCAATCCAAATATTTTACCTATTATGCCAAATTGAAATCATGCAGCGAAGAGGAACGGGCAACGTTTCGTAAGCATCTCGAATTTTACAAATATCTCATCGGGCCCGAAGGGGATTATGTCCGTTCGCTGATCAATGTCGCCAAAAACCCCAAAAAGTATCCCTCATTGGAGGAGTTTGCCAAAGCAAGAGCGAAAGATGAAGTGGAGTTCGCAAGAAAATTAGAAATAGCCCGCCGCTCTTCTAACCGGTTTCCTTTTTTCCGGCTCATTTATTCATTAGTATATCGCGATGACAGGAATGTCAAAGCATTGCTTGGAAAACTTATCCCTTCCCGGATAACTCTCGCCGCATTGTTCTTGAAACAAATAGGCAATCTGGCTTTGCATATTGCAGCTTTTCAGGTAGATTCCTTTAAGGAGCAATTTTTCAGGCGATTCAAAAGAATTCTTTCAAAGGAGCACCTTCGTGCGGATCACTCGGCAAAGGGGGACTCTCTTGTCGAAACAGACAAGGCATTCGATAACTACTTTAACAGAATCCTCGAAGACTATTTTGAGAAAAAACCGGAACCGGCGGATCAAACCCCAAAAACCCTTCCTTCACTGGATAGTTCTCAGGTTTCAAATGCTCCTGAAGCCAAACTTCTTAAGGATAAACTGCAAAAAGAAATTGCCGACCTTGAGGAATATCGAAGTTCCGTTAAAGCGGAAGAAACATATACCTGGAAAACCGAAGGCAACCTATCCCCCTATGCTAAAAAAGTTGCTGAATATGAACTGGCCCGCAAATTAGGCGATGAGCTTAAAAAACAAAAAAAACTTCTTAAAAGGGCACTGAAGACCGAAAAAGTTGCCTTGCTTTGGCAGGTCAATGACATTCCGGAAACAGACCAGCAAACGGTTCAAAAGATCAGTCAGCATGGTTTAAAGAAACAAGTCGCCTGGGATGAGCTCCAAACGCTCATATTGTCCGGCAACAAAGAAGCGATTAAGGCACGCACGCATCTATCCGAGGAATCTGCCTCCCGGCTTATTTACGGGGTCGCAGATTATCTTGTGCAACTTAGCCGTCTGCACCAAATGAACGAGGCTCAATTGCGCTTAAAGCAATATTCTAAGCAAAATGAGGCTCAAAAACAGGAGATGTATCTGCAAAACGTTGTCCGGGCTCTGCAGCTGGTACGCCATTATGAGCCTGCAACGAATAATGCAGATAAACTTAGCTTTGAATGTGCCAATCACTATATGTACCGCAAGCTGCAGATTGAAAAACTGCATGAAATCAATGGCAATGGATCATCAGAACTCCTTGGGGAAATGCCGACCGGCTTTGGAAAAACAAAATTGATGGTCCCTACAATCAACCAGGAGAAAGCTGAAAGGGAACATACTGTCAACGTATGGCCAAGAGCCATTGAGATCGTCAACGCGGGCGATGTGCAAGAGTCGGCAGAATCGAGTTTTGGAAGACCTGTCGACCGCTTCAGTTTTGACAGAAGCACCCAATTTACTCTCGATTCCCTGAAATTTTTATACAAAGAATTAAAAAAAGGGAAGCGGAAGGGTATTGCATTAAACACAAGGTCAGAAACCCTCCGGGCCCTTCAACTGCATCTTATCCTCTCCCTTGACACCCGCAACCAAAGGTCAAAATCGGGTAAAGATCTCGACGCCCAGATTGTCATTATGGGAAAAATTCTTGCATTTATCAGACAAGAATCTTGGGCTTCTATCGACGAAGCGCATCAAACTCTCGATCCGGTCGATAAGCTGATCTACACAATCGGATCCCCCGGCCACTTATCAGATAACCAAAAGAACTTTTTTGAAGAGCTCTTTGAAGAGCTGCTCTCTTCGACCGTTGATTCTATTTTGCATATCAGGGAAAACAAACAAGCCCTGACCCAAACTGACAGATACGAAGAAGTAAAAAAACATCTGATCGGTCACTTTAGAAAAAAATACGAAGTTGATGACACCGAAGAGTTTCGTCAGTTTATCAATGGGGAGATCGACTTGCCGGCATCGATTGCCAAACACGAGAAAAAGGAAGAACTTTGTCTATTGCAAGGTATGCTCAACTATGTGTTAAAAGAAAGCATCAAGTCCTATGTGGATGTAAAGTTTGGACTTTCAAAATTGCATATCAACAAATATGAATATGCCATCCCCTTTCAAAATAGCGATACGCCCAAAGAAAACGAAATCTCCCCTTCGCAATTTAAAAATCCGCACGAAACAATGGTAAAGACCTATTTGACATATCTTCATAAGGGTCTGTCTGTCCCTCAAGTAAAAAAATTAATCCGTCATTTACAGGCAGCATGTGCCAAGGAAGCCTCTTTGGGACTTTCCATGGCGCAAAGCGAGACAAACAAATTCTTTAAAACGCTTCTGCCTGATTACAAAAAAGTTCTATTGGAAATGCAGGATGCAGACATGGAAGAAGTGGCAGGCAAGCTTAAAGCTGACAAAAGAGCCATCTTCTACTACATACGCCAGATCATAGCTCCGCAAATCAAGTTGTATTCAAAAACGTTGGTCAGTTCCGTCCAAAATTTCCGCAGCCAGTTTAAGAGTTCGCTCTCTTTAACGGCAACTCCGCAAGATGCTGCCACCCATGGCCCAAATACGAAATTCATTCCGATGAAAGGAACTTCAGGACAGGTCACGCATCTGATGCTGATGAAATGCGGTACTGCGGATAAAGTGCATATTACTCCCGGAGAAACACCTAAGGAGACCCTAAATGACACAATAGAAATCGCAAAAGCAAATCCGAAAGTCCGTGCCACGATCGATATAGGCGCCCAATTTAGAGGATTGAATAATCGCGAGATTGCTGTCAAACTATGTGAACAGGCGGATAAAGAGCAGACTAAAGCCGTTCTTTTCTTCGATGAAGCTTCCCAAAACTTCATGGTAATGGAAGTAGAAACAGGACATATTCATGATCCAAGAAACGATGGAATTTCGCCGGAGGAGCGCTACACCATCTACGACCAGGGACGCTCTGTCGGAAGCGACATCAAACAAGCGATCGATGCCATTGCCCTGTTAACGATGGGAAAAGATACGACAAAAGCTGCTGCCGGCCAGGGAGCTGGAAGAATGCGCCAATGGCATATGGATCAAGGAACCGAATGGGTAGTTCCAAAACCAATTGCCGAGCAAATTACTCCCGGCCGAACTCCAACACCTATGGAGCTTTTACTCTACCTCATCGAGAATCATGCAAAACAAGAGGCCGAGCAAAACTATCAGGCGCAAATCCTGCAAATGGACAATGAGATCCGTCAGGCGATTATAGATAAAATCCTTAACACCTCCCGTCTTAATAACGATGAGAACAGACCGCTTGATGCAAATACAATGGCAAAGCTCTACAAGAAATTTAAACATGAGCTCATGACGACCGATTCATTAGATCCTGTCGCCATGTATGGAACGCAAAGCGTAGAACAGCCAACGATTGACGCTCTTACCAGACATCATAAAAAATGTATGGCCCGGGCGGAGAAGCTTTCACTCTCCAAAAATGAGAAGGCAGCGCTCATTGGCAGGCTGAAGACTTATCCTGGTAAATGGGATATGATGGCATTGCCATTAACGGTAAAAAGCTGCTCTCCATTGGGGCTGGAATGCGAAGTGCTGCAGGAAGTCGAAGTCGAAGCTCAGGTGGAAGTGCAGGCACAGACGCAAAGCTCCACTGTGGAACGCACACCGCAAAGATGGGATGGGGTCGATCTCTTTAAAAGCGGGTGGGAAAAGCCGCTAAAATTAAATCCATTTTTTGCAAAAGTGTCGGGAATCCTCGGTAAAGGTATTTCTTCGACAAGAAGAAATATAAAAAATTTGATCGAGAAACAAAAAACTATCCCCCCATCGCCAAAGAAAGTTGTCCTGACTGCTTTTGTGCTCATCCCTGTATACGCTATGATTGGCAGTACCGCATTATATTGGGGCCCGGTGGCTTTAGCTTTGTTTGGAATCGCACAAGTTTTCAAACGGATCGATAAGCACAGGGCCACAAAATTTTCAGCACGAAGCTGCACCTGGAAGGTGCGCGACCTGATGGGAACTCAAACAGGAGCAATAAGCGCTTCAAAGAATTTTTTCAGCCCTCAGTTATTGGCAAGCAATAACTTTTACGTCCATAAGGTCCCGAAAATCATGGAAGTCCCCCAGATCCCTCTAGACGAAGAACAAAAGCCAATTTTTGAAGTAATGGTGATCCAGGATGAGCTGTCCAATGGAAAAAAACAGATCCAAATGATGCTGATCGACCAAAACGACACCATCGATTTCCGGGCCAAATTAAAAAAGGACATCGAATCTGGACAAACAGAAGGGAGAAAACGGAAAGTGGGGATCTACGATCTTTCCACTAAGATCGTTTCGCAAGGGAGCAACGGATTTACCCTTAAGGAATTGGAAAGCAATCCTGAATTTGTCAAGCTTTTGGCAGAAGCTAAGCTGCTCAACGGAGAGATCGATTATACAGACGAAGAATTAGCGCATATCGAGCGCCGCGCCAAAGCCGCGGGAATTGCCGGGATGCATAAATTCTTTGTTGACCAGGTCCTTCCATGGCATCAGACCAACAGCAAGATCTACCCGCAAACCAAGCTCGCAAAAATTTTGGGAGCCATCCCAAAAAAGAAGTAAGGTAGCCAGGGCGCGAAAGCCCTGCTTTAAGGTAGCCAGGGCGCGAAAGCCCTGCTTTAAGGTAGCCAGGGCGCGAAAGCCCTGCTTTAAGGTAGCCAGGGCGTCCTCGCCCTGCTTTATGGTAGCCAGGGCGTCCTCGCCCTGCTTTAATGCCACAAAGCGGCAAGACAACTAGCTACCTTCTTTATCTCAATTTTATGAGCAGTTGCTTCATATCAAAAAATCTTGTTTATAATTCATCTCAGTGTTAGGATCAAAACACTTTTTTAATATTGAAATGAAAGAATCTCGTTATGTACAGAATTTTCTTGATTGCCATTTTGTTATTCACTGCTTCTCATTGCATCGCAGAGTTATCCTTGGAAGATGTTTTAAGTTCCCCTGCGGAACAGATCGGGACGTACAGCAGAACACACGATTATCTGATAGGCGGCCTTGTACACCCTTTAAGCGGACAGCCGGTCTTACAAGAAACCGACCTAATAGCAAGAGGAGTGCAAAGCATTGCTTTGCAGCGCACTCTTATCCCACAATATACGCCATTAAATGAACATTCCGGGATCATTCATCCTTTGAAAAAGAGTTATGCAGGGTGGGTCTATTTTCCGCAGACGCGCTTAAGCGTATTTATTACGCAAAAGAACTTGAACGGGACAAATTTACGACCCGAGATTACCGTCTTTGCATCGGATGAAAATGGATCTGTCCTCCCTTTTTCTATCGAGAATGGAAAAACTTTCATCAAAGATAAGCATTTAGGGGTTTCCAATGGTCTTGAGACCCCAGGCGCGCAATATGACCCACGCAATACGCAAATTACATTGGATGGAGCTCGTTTGACGCTAAAAGCCCCGGATGGCACTGTCAGATATTATTTATCTCATTTTGTTTCCGTTCTTAAATACGATAAACAGCACTATACAGCCCAATACCATCGTCTTCAAAAAGAGATATTGCCGAACGGCAAGATCATACGGTATAGCTACACCAAAGATGGGGATCTGTCAAAAGTCGAAAGCCTTGATCCAAAAGAACGCTATATTTACGCATCTGTCGAATTGAACTATTCTCCCTTTACCAGCCAGGCAACTGCTGTGACCCATACAGGAAGTCAATCCTCATTTTCCCATCAGACTGCCGGCTACTTTAAAGAAAAGTACCAAAAGAGACCTGTAGATCTATTGTATCCATTTCATGCAACGTCAATGAGCTCCCCTTTTTTCAGAAATGAATCGATAGGATATGGTAAGGGGGCCAAGAATGACTTATGGAATGAATTGCACGGGTATTATGACAGAGGGTCTTATCTGACCAGCTACAGCGGAAGCTCAGCGATTTTTCGTTGTACCTACGCTCCATTCTATAAAAAAGAAGAGAAGATAATATCTCAAAAAATTGATCAACTTTTTTTGCCTACCGGAGATTTTGAGTCCGATCCCCATTATACCATCACATATGGGGAGAGCTCTCAGCCCCATGTTACAACAGTCACACAACAAGACGGGACCAAAACTATCTATCAGTTCACATGCCAAAAATTGCCCTTGTCTATCGAATATTTTGATCAAAATGGCACGCTTGTAAAACGCAAAACGTTTACATGGAACAAAAGACAATGGTTAGAAAAGATCTGTATTGCCGATGGACAAAACAATATCTTGTCTGAAAAGCTTTTTGAATATGATGACGTTGGCAATCCTGTTGTAGAAATATTCAAGGGAGATCTCGTGGGTGATGGTGAAATCGGGCAGGCCATCACTCGTCGCAAATTTTCTGATGATGGTCGTAACTTGCTTATTCGGGAAGAATATAGCAATGGGAAAACAATCGTCTATACCTATTTGCCGGAAACAAACCTGATCACATCTTGTTTGACAAAGGAAAAGGATGTAAGCATTCTTCGCGAGTTTCGCGAATACGACGATTGTCATAACCTAGTCACCATCATTGAAGATAATGGAACTGCAGAAGAATCAAATGATTTATCAGGTGTAACTCAAAGAAAAATCACCAGCTACTCCTTGCGTCAGCAACAGCCATTTTTGCATAGCCCTGAGTGGATCTGTGAGAAATATCTGGAAAATGGGGAAGAAAAGCTCTTAAAGCGTGCCTATCACGTCTACAATGAGGAGGGCTTTGTTTCAGAGCAGCATGTTTATGATGCGAACGACCAATTGGCCTTTGTCCTCTATAAAACATACAATGAAGCCGGTGATTTGTTGTCGGAAACAAACCCCATTGGACAAAAGGCAACCTATATTTATGATGAGCATGGAAGGGAAAAGACCTCGACTACATTTTCGCAAAACCGCTCTAAAGAGACAATGTATGATCTTCAAGGGCGTGTCACGTCTGTTCAAGATAAAGGTGCTGACGGGTTATCGCGTACAGAAAATTACAAGTACGATCGTTGTAACCACTTGAAAGAAAAAATCGATCATCGCCGGCATAAAACATTTTATACCTATGACTTGGTGTCCCATCAGCCTGTATCTGTGCAATCACCGGCTGTTATCGACGTTCATGGTCAGCTTATTCCTGTAGAAACTCACCATACATACGATCCATTTGGCCGAAAAGTGAAGACGACCGATGCAAATGGGAACATAACAACCTATCGATATAATGCTTATGGGTCCCTCACAAAAATTCGCCATCCCGATACAAGCTGCGAAACCTTTCGCTATACACCCGATGGTTTATTAGCCAAAGAGACCGATCGCGATGGCTTAACCACGGAATATGTCTATAATATTTTAGGCAAAGTGATATCAAAAGTGTTTTCGTCGGACGATCAAATAATTGCCAGAGAATCTTTTGCATATCAAGGCGAGCATCTCGTTAGACATCGCGACAAAGAAGGCTTTTTAACTGAATACACTTACAATGGCGCAGAGCGTCTCATACGCGAAGATAGGCAGGATTCCGTCAAGACATATCGTTACGATGCATTGGGGTATCTGTCGACCATTTGCCATGAAAACGGCGATAAGTCCCTATACATACATCTAAAACGGGACCTTCTTGGACGAATCATCGAAACGACAAGGACAGATGCGCATGGTACAGTTTTAAGTCAAACGTGTAAGTCATATGATGGGGAAGGCAATGTTGCCGCTATCCAGCAAGAAATTAATGGTGTTACAGCAATTGAATCGCTATCTTACGATTCTTTTAACCGAAAAATTCGCCATCAGGATACCGAAGGCAATGTGACGACAATTCAATATGATGATCGGGCTTGCAATTCGTATGGCCAGTTTGTATTAAAAACAATAACAAATGATCCTAAACACATATCGACAGAAGAGACGCATGATACCTATGAACGTCTGGTCAAACGGGAAATTTTTAATGCCGGTCGCAATTGCATTGCCTCAGAAGAATTGTTTTTTGATCCATGCGGGAATCTCGTTCAGCATCTGGACCATGTCTACCACGGTGTGGAATTCCAAAAGACAAAAACGACCAGGTATGCTTATGATTCCAATCATCGTATAAGCAATATCGCACGCGCTTATGGGACTGTTGATGCGCGTGAGGTGAATTTTGATTACACCCCAGGGGGCAACTTAACGAAAAAAACATTACCCGATGGGGTCTCTCTTACATATACGCACGACCCTTTTGGAAATGTACAGTCTTTGATTTCCTCTGATCATCAATTGCATCATACTTTTCTGTATAACAAGCTGGGACATCTTCTTAAAGCAACCGATGAATTACAGCATCTGACGATAGAGCGGGAAGTCGATCCTCATGGCAATGTACTTACCGAAAAATTTGCCTCTGGAATACCCATCCAAAAGACTTATGATCTCATGAACAGGGTACAAAGCTTAAAGCTACCTGATGGAAGCAAGATTGTTTACGACTATAACCCCCTTTTTCTCAAAAGCGTTACCAAAATCTCTTTATCCGGCATTCCTCTCTATAAACATGAGTATAGAGACTATGATTTAAGCGGACACCTGAGAAGTGAGCATTTGATTGGAGATTTAGGACAGGTGGCTTATCAGACCGATGTCAAGCACCGCCTGTCCGCCATCAATAGCCCTTATTTTAGGCAATCATGCCGATTTGATGAAGGGGGAAATTTGACCCATCAACAGACAAATGATCTGGTTTCAGACTTTGTGTACGATGATTTATCTCAACTGACTCAAGATGTTAGTCATAGTTATCGATACGATTCTACCCATAACCGCGTGGAGACAGATGAGCAATCGCATCAGCACAATTATCTGGATGAGCATCTCTCAACAAAGACAATGCAGTGTGTCTACGACCTGAATGGAAATTTAACACAAAAAAACAATCAGACATTTGTTTATGATCATTTAAACCGGCTTGTCGAAGCAGTGAATGGGAACAAGAAGATTTGCTTGACTTATGATCCCCTTGGGCGAAGAATCGCAAAAACATGCTGCCACAAAACCGGCACCACATGGAAAGAAGAGGAAAAAGAGCATTTTCTCTATGATGGCGATCACGACATCGGTACGATGACTCCAGATGGCAGAATCAGGCAACTGCGTGTGCTTGGTCTCTCCACTAACCCCAAATCACCCGCAACAGTTGCCATCGAACTCGACGGCAAAAGATATGCTCCCATACAAGATTGTCAAGGCAATATAAGATGTTTGATCGATATGGATCAAAAAACCTCCATTGCCAACTACGACTTTTCGTTATTTGGTGAACCATTGCATGATAGCCAGCCTGTTGTCAGTCCATGGCAATATCAATCCAAACGCTTTGATCTCGACTTAAACCTGATCGACTTTGGCAAACGCCATTATGACCCTACTTTGGGAAGATGGCTGTCTACCGACCCTGCAGGATTTATCGACAGCTATAATCAATATCAATACTGCTTCAACAATCCTTCCCGTTATTCAGATCCCGATGGACGATGTGTCTTCTTCTTTCCCCTCATATGGGGGACTTTTGAGTTAGGCGCCGCTGCCTTGTTCGGTACTGCAATTACCCTCGAAGTCACAACAACCGCAATTGCAGGGACGTTCCTTGCCGGAACAGTAGCCTGGGGTTCTTATAAGGCCTTGACAGCGATTGATCGTTCTCTCCAAAGTGATGGGTATGCCTTTTTCCATAAAATGGATGCAAAGAGAAAAAAGCAAGGAGGGGTTGACGAGACATTACCTAAAGATCCATTTAATGATCCAAATTTAGAGGATATTACACATCCAGATGCAGCTGCAAAAGGCCATTATGAATTTAAAAATAAACAGACGGGTGAGAAACTAAGATTTGATAAAGGAAAGCCAACATTGAATGGACACAAGGCTTATGATCATTATCATCGGCCGAATCCAAATACAAAAGGACGTTATGATGAATTTTTGGATGCTAATGGAAATCCTGTTCCGGATAAAAGTGATCCCTCCCATCTTTATCGACCAGAAAATGTATGGTGGATATAAATATAATAAGGAATAGGTTATGGACATTTCAAAATATGCTGACTATTTTCATGATGGAGGACTTTATGACATCAAGCAAAGAAATGACAAAATTGAACTTTTTATGTGCAGTGCGGAAATGGACCCTGAAGATTTACAGGATGATATTCCGCTTGGCCAGGGTGACTGTATAACAGGTATATTGCATCTGGAAGGAATAAGGAAAATTACTAGAAATAAACATCCATTTATTGGTGAATTAAAAATGGAACATCAAAGTGGAAGTATTCTTGATTTTGAAATAGAGAATAATATTGTTGAATTGGGAATTTCTTGGAAAAATTTTAGACCAAAATATCAAAGTAAGGGTTTTTCGACAATTGTTATTGAAGCAGACAAAATTTATTGGGAAAATAAACCTGATTTAGTTGATCCGTATTGGTATGGATAGCATTCACAATGAATATTTCAAAATATGCTGGTTATTTTCATGACGGTGGACTATATGACATCAAGCATAAAGATGAAAACATTGAATTGTTCATGTCCAGTGCCGAAATGGATCCAGAAGATTTACACGATGACATTCCTTTAGGGCATGGTGACTGTATAACAGGCATATTACATTTGGACGGAATCAAAAAAATTACAAGAAATAAGCAGTCATTCGTTGGCGAATTAAAAATGGAACATCAAAGCGGGGAAATTCTCGACTTTGAAATAGAGAATAATATCGTTGAACTGGGAATATCATGGGATGATTTTAAACCTATCCCTCATATCAGTATTGATTATTCAATATTCACCATTGAAGCAGACAAAATCTATTGGGAAAATAAACCTGAACTGGTTGATCCATATCGGTAAGAAGAGTGCTTAATGGACATTTCAAAATATGCTAGTTACTTTCACGATGGCGCTCTTTATGACATAAAACATACAAATGACACTATTGAACTATATTTTGCAAGTGCTGAAGTAGATCCTGAGGATATAGAGGATAATATTCCTCTAGGAAAATATGATAGAATAAAAGGTGTCTTGCATTTAGAGGGAATCAAAAAAATTACAAGGAACAAGTTGCCGGTCGACAAAAAATTAAATATGGAACACCCAAGAGGAAATATTTTTAATCTTAATATTGCAGAAAACTTTGTGGAATTACAAATAGACTGGGAGGAAGTCAGTCCTCAAATAAATTGTAATGATTTTTCAACCATTAAAATCGAAGCTGACAAAATTTATTGGGAAAATAAACCTGATCTGGTCGATCCATATTGGTAAGGAGAGCACTCATAATGAATATTTCAAAATATGCAGGTTACTTTCATGATGGAGCACTTTACGACATAAAACATAAAGATAACAAAATCGAATTATCTCTTTCGAGTGCAGAGATGGATCCTGAGGATCTAGAGGAAGATATCCCTCTTGGCCAAGGTGATTGTATAATGGGTATATTACATCTGGAAGGAATAAGAAAAATTACAAGAAGTAAACAACCCTTCCTTGGCGAATTAAAAATGGAACATCAGAATGGGGGGATTCTTGATTTAGAAATAGATAAAAACGTTGTTGAATTACTTATAGAATGGAATGATTATCGACCAAAGCGACTTATAGGTGTTGATTTTTCGACAATAAAAATTGAAGCCGAAAAAATTTACTGGGAAAATAAACCAGATTTGGTCAATCCATATTGGCCTGGAAAACCTATATAATGAACATTTCAAAATATGCTGGTTATTTTCATGATGGAGGACTGATTGATATAAAACATACAAATGACACTATTGAACTATATCTTGCAAGTGCTGAAGTAGATCCTGAGGATATAGAGGATAATATTCCTCTAGGAAAATATGATAGGATAAAAGGTATATTGCATCTTGAAAAAATAAAAAACATTATCGTAAATGACAAAGTATTTACTGACACTTTAAAAATGGAAAGCCATAGTGGGGATATTTTTAGATTTAAAATTAGAGACAATACAGTTAATTTGCAAATCAATTGGATTGAGTTTAATCCTAAACCTAGTTCCAGTGGTTTTTCGACAAGTGAAATCGAAGCTGACAAAATTTATTGGGAAAATAAGCCTGATTTGGTCGATCCATATTGGTAATGAGAGTACACAAAACTGCCAGCATTGCTGGCAAAAACTTGGTTTTTGAAGATTCATAATACCATTTCTCCCGGTTGATTCCCAAGAAAAAAATTAATATAAGCACGTTGAATCTGGACAAGCTGAAGGGGAAAACGAAAACTGGGATTGTAAACGAGTTAAAATGTGAAATTTCTAGATTTTTTCAACATCCATTTTTTTGTTATTTATCAATCAAATTTAAAACTCAGGAAAGAAAATCTACGTTTTTGCAGAGCAATTCCCCTTAAAAAAATTTGCGATGATATAGACATAAATTTGCAACTATTTTTTCGTATCATTAGCAAGCGTATGAGAAATTACG
>JABDCW010000037.1:0-850 GCA_013287905.1 Chlamydiota bacterium
AGCAGGGGTTTTTTTCATTTTTAGGATTAACGGAAAAACAAGTAGAAAAAATCATTGCAGAATATGCCATCTACATGCCAAGCAACGGACGGATCAATGTGGCTGGTCTGAATGAAAGTAACCTCGAGTATGTCGCATCAGCCCTCACTGAAGTTTTTCAACAATGAAAAAGTACCGTTTCCCATTCGCACTATATTGTATTTTTATCTTTGCTTTAATGAGTATTTCCAAAGAGTCTACAGAGAGGGTGCAAGGCTTTACTGTCGCAATCCTTACGCCAATGTGGCAGCAACTGTTTGCAATCAAGAGTTTTGTTTCAACACCGCGTGATACCAACCAGACGCGTATGTCTGAGGAACAGCAAAAATTACAGTTGGACAATACCCTTCTTAAAACAGAAATTGCCTATTTAAAAGAGAAAATTGAGTATGAGATACAGTTATTAGAAGAATTAAAAAAAACAAATAATAACGAAAGTGGCGGATTGTCTTTTACCAAGTTCATCGAAGAAAATCAGTCACAGCTGCAAAGAATAGCCGAAGGAAAATTGCAGGCCCTTCCCGCGCGCGTTATTTTTCGCCCTCCGGCTTCCTGGAATCAATTTCTGTGGATCGACATAGGAGAGACGGCTAATGGGGGCCAAAAAGCAATTGCCATTGCAAAAAACAGTCCCGTTGTCGTTGGCAATGCAATTATTGGCGTTGTAGACTTTGTCGGTCAGGATCAGGCTCGGGTAAGGCTTGTCACAGATCCAGGGCTTAACGCTTCGGTAAGGGTGCAACGCGACGGTATTTTCCTCGCCAAAGGGGAAATTCATGGGTCTGGAAAACCCCATCATCATACAGAAAAA
>JABDCW010000037.1:860-20877 GCA_013287905.1 Chlamydiota bacterium
GGATTTAATTATGACTATGAAGATGAGGCAGGCCCTGCACGGGATTTGCGGACAGGTGAGGCGATTGGAGCTGCCTTTAAGGCCGCTTCCATTCACATTGTAAAAAATGGCGATCTGCTGGTTACTACGGGGATGGACGGGGTTTTTCCTCCCAATTTATCAGTGGCAAGAGTGACCCATGTCTTTCCTCTGAAAGAGGGCGATTATTTCTATGAGCTCGATGCAGTGCCGACAGCCGGCAATTTACACCATCTTTCCCTGGTCTTTGTTTTGCCGCCTCTTCAAAAAACCCTTGAGGAATTTTATGTCACGGACAAATGGAACTGATTCAATCGGATGCGCCATTGTAACCTATAATGGAGCTAAGCATCTGCCAAGGTGTTTACCCCCTTTATTGAACTCCCGCTTAACCCCGAAAGTCATCATCATCGATTCCTCTTCCACGGATGATACAGTGAAGGTGGCAAAGGAATTTGGCGTGCAGGTCGTCGTAATCTTGCAAAAAAATTTCAATCACGGATCCACTCGCGAGCTTGCCAGATCTTCCTTAAGAACCGATATTGTGGTAATGCTGACCCAGGACGCATATTTTGCCGATTCTTCGATGCTGGAAAAACTCGTGCAGCCGATTGTGGAAAAGAAAGCCTCGGTTGCTTATGCCAGGCAAATCCCCCATTTGGGGGCCGGTTTTTTTGAATCATTTCCAAGGGAATTTAATTACCCCTCTTCCAGCGAAATCAGGTCTATTCAGGATCTGGGCAGATATGGAACGTATACGTTTTTTTGTTCCAATTCTTGTGCTGCCTATTGCAATTTTTCTCTCGGTGAAATTGGCGGTTTTCCCCATGTTTTACTTGGGGAAGATACGGTAGCTGCAGCTAAATTGTTGAGAAACGGAGGAAAAATTGCCTATGTCGCCGAATCGGTCGTACATCATTCCCATCGCTATTCCTTATGGCAGGAATTTCAACGAAATTTTGACACCGGCTTTGCAAGGAACGGGTATGCCAAATACCTCAAAGGGGGAAGCGGCGATTCGAGGCGGGGCTGGCTCTTTGCGAGAACAATGCTAATTACGCTGGCAAAACAAAAGCCATTATTATTGCCTTATGGATGTGTGCAGATTTTTGCGAAATGGCTTGGTTTTTTTCTCGGAAGAAACAGCCTTCATGCACCTAAATGGTTTAAGAAAATGATGAGTTCACAGCGTTATTATTGGTAAAGTTGCCTGATGACACGAAACTTGCATAACATAAGCAAATCCCCTATATTATACACAAATAAAATGACGAATTGGTTTACGTGCCCGTGAGCGCGCCCGTGCCCGTGCCCGCTTCAATTTATCTTTTCCGATTTCATTCTGAAAAGATCAATAAATTCGGGCACGGGCACGCTCACGGGCACGAAAACAAATAAGAGGATAGCATGACAAAATTAAGCGATCAATTGAATGAACGATTGAAAAAAACAGAAAATAGTTCATCAAAAATGGCATTAATGGCGCGCCAGTCGGCCAATGGTCAGCTCACCAGTTTTTCCGGCCTTTTTGGCATATCGGAATTGAGCGAACCGGAGAAAAAAAGAATCGAAAGTATTTTGACAGCCTATGCGATTGACGATCATATTTCCTCCGACCTGTCTGCTCTTTTATCGATCACATCAGAAGTAAAAGCGATCAACAACCAGGCGGCCCTTTTGCATGGAGAGCGCATTAAAAAAGCTCATTCTATTTTAATCAAATACAGGGAAGGAGCCTTTACGGCCTGGCTGATTGCAACATATGGCAACCGGCAAACCCCTTATAACTTAATGCAGTATTATGAGTTTTGCGAAGCGATGCCAAAATCGCTTCGCATGCGCATTGAAATGATGCCAAGACAAGCATTATATACTTTGGCCAGCCGGGAAGGGGACTTGCAAAAAAAGCAATCGATTGTGGAAAATTATAGGGGGGAAACAAAGATAGAACTGCTCAATATGATTCGGGCGGCATTTCCTCTTGATGAAAAAGACAGGCGCATCCCCTCTTTCAGCGCATCGGTTATCAAGGCTTTGGAAAAAATTCTCAATGAACTGACAATGAAAAAACGGAAAAGTACTATGCAGGAAAAAACAGTAATCAACCATCTTTTGGAGAAAATTCAAAAGGCGCTTTAAGGTCTAATATATGCTCACACAAAAAATTCGCCGGAACTTTTTACAATACTTTAAAAAACGCAACCACGCAGTCATTCCCTCCTCGCCGGTCATTCCTCTGGATGATCCCACTTTGTTATTTACAAATGCAGGGATGAACCAATTTAAGGATGTCTTTCTAGGGCGGACAAAACGGGATTATGTTTCTGCAGCGACGAGCCAAAAATGTATTCGGGTGGGTGGAAAGCATAATGATCTGGAAAATGTAGGACATACGAGGCGCCATTTAACATTTTTTGAAATGCTCGGAAATTTTTCGTTCGGCGACTATTTTAAAGAAGAGGCAATACAGTTTGCCTGGGAAGTTTCCATTGAAGTATTTGAATTAGATCCTCACCGGATCTGGCCGACGGTGTATCGCGATGATGAAGAGGCTTTTGAGTTATGGAAAAAATATGTCCCGGCTGATCGGATCACGAGGTTTGGTGAAAAAGAGAATTTTTGGAGTATGGGAGATACGGGTCCCTGCGGCCCTAGCTCGGAATTGCTCTATGATCGCGGCAATCTCTATGGAAGCGCAAAAAATCCCTCCGAAGACCTTTCCGGCGAGCGTTTTTTAGAGTATTGGAATCTTGTGTTTATGCAATATAACCGGCAGGCGGATGGAACGCAATCGCCTTTGCCAAAACCCTCTATCGATACCGGAGCTGGCCTCGAGCGTGTGATCAGCTTGAAAATGGATGTCGATAGCGTTTTTGAAACCGATGTGCTCCGAAGCCTGATCAGCCAAACGGAGATGCTTGCCAAAATTGCTTATACGAATAGCAATCATGGAAAAGACGCAGCCTTTCGCGTGATTGCCGATCATTTGCGCACTTTAAGCTTTGCGATTGCCGATGGCGTTCTTCCAAGCAATGTCGATAGAGGTTATGTCTTGCGCAAAGTATTGCGTCGCGCCGTCAGGTATGGAAGGACGCTTGGGTTTGACCAACCCTTTTTAGCCGAAGTGCTGCCGGCTTTAGTCCAAACGATGGGGGAAGACTATCCTGAAATCTATGCCAATCAGCATCGCATTGCAGATATCCTTACAAGGGAAGAAGATGCTTTTATCCGGACGCTTCGCCGCGGAGGAAATATTTTAAGCGGCATCATCAAAAAAGCGGAAGGGGTAAAAATCATTAGCGGGGAAGATGCTTTTAAATTAAAAGACACCTATGGATTTCCCTTTGAAGAGATTTTGCTGCTTGCTAAAGATTGCCATTTGGCTGTCGATACTGCACGTTATGATGCCCTTGAGCAGGAAGCTAAGCTCCGCTCGCAAAAAGTGCACAAAACAACCGAACAGATTGCCGGAGAAAACTTGTTTGCAGGTTTTGTGAATGAGACCGGACCATCGGTATTTACAGGATATTGGCAACACACTAACTCGGCCATTGTCAAAGCCCTTGTCGTTAAGGGGGTATTTGTCAATGAAATGCATGCGGGTGACGAGGGGGTGGTGATCCTTGACCGTACCCCATTTTATGCAGAGATGGGGGGGCAAGTGGGCGATACGGGTGTTTTACACCAGGGCCATATTGTCTTCAATGTAGAAAATTGCATCTCCCCTTATAAAGGGGTAATTGCGCATGTTGGCGCATTGGAAACCGGCACTCTTGTCATCGGACAATTGGTTGTGGCAGATATCGATATCGAGCGCCGCCAAAAAATTGCCAACAACCATACAGCGACTCATCTGCTACATTGGGCTTTAGCTCAAGTTTTGGGAGAGTCGGTCAAACAGGCCGGATCTGTCGTCGATGCCGAACACTTACGCTTTGACTTCAACCATTACAAGGCACTGACTCAAGAAGAGCTGGAAAAGATCGAGGATTTGGTCAACGCAAAAATCCGCATGAACACCCATGTCAAAGATTATGAAATACCCTATGAGGAAGCGCAAAAAGATAGCAGCATAAAGCAGTTTTTTGGGGATAAATATGGTTCGAAAGTGCGCGTCATAGACATCGAGTATTCCAAGGAACTTTGCGGAGGAACCCATACATCCCTTTGTGGAAATATCGGCTTTTTCCGGATAGCTAAGGAACATAGCATTGCCGCAGGTGTGCGCCGCATCGAGGCAGTAACCGGTCAGGAAGCCCAAAGCTTTGACCGAAAGCATGAGCAGATGCTCTCCCTGATTGCAGATAAATTGAAGACGCAGCCGCAAAAATTGCAGGAAAGGGTGGATAAATTAATTGAAGAGAACAAGGAGCTCGCAAGCCACATCAAAATAATGAAGAAAGAGCAGCTCGACAAATTAGTGCATACTTTGCTCAGCCAAACGGAGAGCATCGGTACAAGTTCATTTGTTTGTGCCGAAGTGCAAGCTACGGTAGAAGATTTGCGGTGGATTGCCGATGAGATCATGAAAAATATGGATAGCGGTGTCTTAGTCCTGGCAGCAAAAATCGAAGACAGATGCCAATTGATCATTCGGGTGACCGAGGATTTACATGTCAAAAATATCAAAGCGATTGAATTGATCAAAGAGCTCGCGCCAATCATCGAAGGATCTGGCGGCGGCAAGGGAAATGCGGCGCAAGCCGGGGGCAAAGCCCCTCATAAAATTTCCCAAATGCTAGAAGATGCAAGGCGAATCATAGCAAAGATGTTGTAGAAATGTTTTCAAATAAGAAAAGGGTGAAAAAGAATTATCCTCCGGGAACATTTATACCCACCCCAGCCCGGGTTTGCGCAATTATTCAGCTGTGCTTAGCCTTTTCTGTGTTATTATGGAATTTCGCCCAGCCGTTTATGGGGGAGCTTTTTTCCATTAAATCTCAACAGTTGCTCTTTGAAGATGTAATGGGGATCAAAGATAAGAGTATACTGGATGAACGGGCCCTCTTCAATCAGCAACATTTTAAAGAGCTGTCCCAATCCGAAAAATCTTTGCTGCTTGACGGCTATAAATCGTTACAGGAGCAATTGCAACGTCCCTTTTTACAAAAATTGAGGCGAGGCTTCTCTCTTCTTTTTGAGATGCCCCTCTTTGAACAAGGCTGGCTTTTGCTTTCCATAGCGGTTCCTATTATGCTCCTTAAGCGAATAGAAGGGGCGGCAATGGTTGTCTGGCTCCTGCCCCTGCTTGCTGTCCTTTATGGTCTTGATGACCGGCTGCATTCTCCAGTTAAACCTAAAGGGGCGGAGGAACAACTTTTTCCCTCAGAACACGATCTTGTGGCGAATTATTACAAAAAGCCGTTGAGCAAAAATATCGCAAAACAGCAAGAGGAACTTAAGGAGGCCTGGAAGACCTATCTTATTGAAAAATGGAGTCCCGGTAATGTCAGCGATTCAATGGAAAAACGTCATATGGAAGGGGAATTTCGTTTCAATCTCGAACGTGTAAAGCTTCAAATGATTCATGGATCGATGAAAGCCGCCAAAGCATTTGGTGCGTCCCGCTATCAGGAACCATTGATTTTTATTGCTGTTTATATTTTTTGGAACATTTTTTTTGGGTTTATTGTGCTCAGGACGTGCCGTCAAAGAGCAGTAGCTAAAACGCTTGGCCTTTGATTTTTGGTTGCTTTTGTAATGCAAGATAGTTAATATACACACTTATTAAAAGATATGAAAACTCATAATAACACATCAATGGAGACTTCGATATGCCATTAGCCCCATTATCAACCTGCAAAGCTCTTGAATACGCTCTTATACCTGAAGAAGCCGAAGCTTTGTACCATGAAACTATTACTGACTATCCTCAGATCGCAGAGAAAGCCAAGGAGACTGCCTTCTGGAGAGGAATGTTTTATCGAGGCTGCTGTCATGATGCTCTGTGCCTAGCCGGTCTTTACATACTTACACCTTATCAACCTGCCATGACAGTATTTACAGGGGTACTAACAACAACTGCGGTCGGATTAACAGCGTATTCGGCAAAGAAGCTGCACGATGCCACGAAATCGCTGCAAGACGTTTATAACAGGAACGTTTATATACCGGTACATAGGGATTAGATCCGGCATTTCCCCAGGTTGTCATAATAAACCCAGTTTTTTTTATGCCGATCGCAACCTTTATACAGGAATGGTTATTATATGTATAATCAAGAGAAAAGGGGGGCTTATGAAAAAGCCGGTCACATACACGATTCCTGAGCAACCGGATGCGATTTTGCATGCTAGAGTAGGGCGGGGAAGAATGAGCCAATTTGTTACTCAAGCCTTATGGGAGGCACTAAAAAGAGAAGAAGGCGCATTGTTAATCGAGTTTCTCAAAGCGGATAAAGATCCTGGAAATATTGAAGTTAAGCAGAGCTTTTCTGAGATTGAGGGTGAAGATTTTATCGGGTTGGAGGATTTTGATGTAAAGGATCTCTCATAAATGAAATATGTTGATGATGCGATACGAGTGATTCTCGGTTTAATATAATCACCCCCTCACTTCGCTTCCCTGTTGCTTTTTAAGCGTCGCTATTATAATATGAAAATATTCATTCAGACTTAAAAATAAAGGAGAAGCTATATGGCAACAATCCATTCATCAAATCCCACCCTTACCGACAATGCTTTTTCCCCTTTACGCTACCTTGGCGACAGGACAAATGCCATGACAATCGGGGGTACAGTCTATAAAACGATTCTTTTGCTCCTTCTTGTGATGATGTCGTCCGGCTTTGTGTGGATAAAATTCTTTAAGTCGGGCGGGAATCCTGCAGCTGTGACGACATGGATGTATACCGGTCTTATCGGCGGATTTATCGTAGCGATGGTCACTATTTTCAAAAAGGAGTGGGTTGCCATCACCGCACCTCTTTATGCCGTTTTGGAAGGGCTTTTTATCGGGGCTATATCGGCAATAATCGAGGTGTCATATCCCGGCATTGTGATGCAGGCTGCCGGTTTGACATTTGGTACGTTGTTAACGATGTTGGTGGTGTATCAGGCCGGCTGGATCAAAGCAACTGAAAATTTCAAACTAGGCGTTGTCGCTGCAACTGGAGGGATCGCTTTAGTTTATCTTGTCACATTTGTATTGAGTTTTTTTGGCATCCAGGCTTCCTTCATTTATGGAAATTCTCTCTTTAGCATCGGCTTTAGCCTGTTCGTGGTAGGAATAGCCGCACTTAATTTCATCATAGACTTTGATGCGATTGAAAAGGGCGTTCGTCAGAATGTGCCTAAATACATGGAGTGGTATGGTGCATTTGCATTGATGGTTACGCTCATCTGGCTGTATATCGAATTCTTGCGATTGCTCGCAAAGCTGCGCAGCAGAGATTAAAAAAGACAAAGGGACAAAACGACCATAAGGACAATAAGGACACCAATTAAGGACAATAATGACCATTCCTTAATGTCCTTAATTGGTGTCCTTATTGTCCTTATGGTCCCTTTCTTAACTACTGATGCTTCTTCCCATTGACTGTCCCATGAGACAGCGGATTTCCATTCCTTTAGCCGTTGCAGCCAAAAGATCCTGATCAAAAACGATCCTGCTTGGTTCGAACAGTAAGATCAAAGAGGATCCGCCAAATGAAAAATACCCTTTCTCGGCTCCTTTAGGGTAAAGGTGTCCCGGTGTATAGGTTTGATGGATCGATCCGACAAAAGTGGCGCCGATTTCCAAAAATAATACTTCTCCAAATTCCTTAGTCATCAAGTGACAAATTGTTCGCTTATTTTGCGAAAAAATATGAATGTTCTTTTTAATCGCTATTGGATTGACAGAATAAAGCCATCCATTAATCAGGCGGGTAACATCTGGGGTGCAGTCACAAGGGAAATGGTAACGGTGGTAATCAGAAGGGCAGAGCCTCGCGATGACCATAGAACCACTGGCATATTTGCCCCCAAGCTTCGGATCGGTCAGTAACTCTGACAGACAAAAACGCTGCCCCTTAACAAGAAAGGTATCGGTCTGGTCTAAATGTTGATAAAAGAGATAGCGCCCATCTGCCGGGATGATGGCAATGTCGCTGCCTTCCGCAATGGGCCTTGCCGATTTTTTCAGGCGCCGGATAAAGAAATCATTAAAAGACAGGAAGGTTTCAGGGTTATCTGCAAATTCATTTGTATCGATGTTAAAAGATTTTATGAACGGGACGATTTTTTTTACGCTGCAAGCCGATTTTTGAAATTTGCCATAGGCCCATGAAAAACAAGAAACGCGGGCAAGCAGATGGGATAAGGAGACGCCAATGGTTTTTGAGATGAAATGATCTCCATATAACAATTGCAAAGCCAAATCCCCATACACTTTTTCTTTGCATATGCTGCCAGTCGTCCGTTCGATATAGCAAATCCCATTTTGATTGTTCTTTGTCATAGATTTCTTATCGGTTAAGGTTTAGGGATTCCTCTTTTTGAGACAGCCTGGGAAAGGATTTTCAATTCATCGATGAAGTCGGGATCGAAATTCAAGACCAGATCATTTTCTTTGATCGATTTCAAAGTGCGATGGGCGCTTATGATCAGACGGTAGAGAATGTCATTATCTTCCGGTGTCTTCAGGTGAAGGTCCTGAATGGCTTTGTATTCGATCATTTTTTCGCGCAACAGCATTTGCGCCTTCAGACTTTTTTCCGTAGCTTCGATGAGAGAGTCGATACGGGCTATTTCATTGGGAAGCAACGCTTGCGGTTGTTTTGGCAGCCCCGCACATGCGGATGCACAGAGTAAAGTAAATAACAGGGATAGCAATATTTTTTTCATGATTTCCTTGTCCTTTTTTGAAATACCAGTTGAGCATTAGCCGTGGTGTGTTTAGCCAACTCTTCGATAGAAATCCCTTTTTCCTTAGCGATGATGCTTGCCGTTTCCCCTAAGAAGCCAGGTTCGTTGATGTCGCCTCGCCGGCTGGCTGGCGCCAAATAGGGGCTGTCGGTCTCGATGAGAATTTGATCAATTGGGGTCAGTTTGGCAATCTGCCTTAAGTCATCGCTTTTCTTGTAGGTGACTATGCCGCTAAACGACAGATACCAGCCTCTTGAAATGAGCTCTTTTGCCTCGATGCCAGTTCCTGTGAAACAGTGGAGCACTCCGGGAATGTGATCCGCATGTGTTATATAATGGGTGTCGAGCAACTGCAGTAAATCTTTGAAAGCTTCCCGGCAATGGATGATTAATGGCAGACGGCAGGATAACGCCAGTTGAATATAGCGGCAAAAGAGCTGTTGCTGCTCTTTTTTAGTATCAGCATAGTAGTGATAGTCTAACCCCGTTTCGCCGATGGCAACCAGATCCCCGGAAAGGGCGTGTTTTTCTATCAATGCAAATAGAGCATCTCCTTCTTTGCATGCATCATGCGGGGTGATGGCTGCGGCATTCAAAATCCATGGGTGCCTGCCAGCCAATAACAAGCCTCTTTCGAGGGTGATGGCGCTTGTGCAGATATTGACAATCGATGCAACATTAGCAGCTTGAGCGCGCAACAATACCTGATCAATATCTGGAAAAAGATCATCATCGCCTAAATGGGCATGCGAGTCGAAAAAAGTCATGGTTCAATCATCAGTCTAAGGCGTTTAAGGAATCAATCACAGTATCTTTGGTCAACAGTTGAGGAAGAATTTTTGGAGAGGCATCGCCGTTTCCTTCATATAGAATATATAAGGGAACGCTATTGCGTCCATGCTTACGCAGTTCTTCGGCAATGACAGAGTCTTGCCTTGTCCAGTCGGCTTTCATTTTAACAACGCCCGCATCGGTAAATTTTGCGCTGACTTCCTCTGTGGAGAGCACAGCATGATTGGCCTGGCAAATTAGGCACCATTTGGCTGTAAAGTCGATAAAAACAGGAATGTTCTTGGCCCGCAGTTCGGCAACCCGTTCCGGAGAAAATTGTTCCCAGGAGCTGGCAATCTCATGATGGTCCGTGATGGTTTTTTCTCCTGTTGCCATTGTCGAACTAAACAATAGTAAATAACAGCCGCAGACGAAGATGGCCATAGCGGTGATTGTCGAGGCAATCCGTTTTATTTTTGTTTGGACCGGCGTTGCAAAACGGCCATAAATCCAAGCGGATAAGGCAAGGCAAAAAAAGCTTGCCAGCAATAGGGACATGGCCATGTTATCTGTTTGGGCTCCAAACACCCAGAGTAGCCAAATCACGGAGGCCAGCATGAAGAAGCCCATCAATTCTTTAAACGCGATCATCCATGCCCCGGGTTTTGGAAGAAAACGCAAAAGGCTTGGAAATGCGGCAATGATCAAGTAGGGAGAAGACATTCCCATCCCCAGGAAGGTAAAGATAGAAAGAGCTTGCAATGAGGGCAAGGTAACTGCATAACCAACAGCTGATCCTAAAAATGGACCGGTGCATGGGGTCGCTACAGCCGTTGCTAAAACTCCGCTTAAAAATGAACCAACATATAGATTGCGATGTTTCGTCTGTTCTGCCTGTCCTGCAGCTGACATTAATGAAACACCGAATTCAAACAGCCCAAATAAACTTAAAGCAAAGAGAAAGAGGAAAGCAGCAAGAATAGCCACAAAGATCGGTTCTTGAAGCTGAAAACCCCATCCAACTGACCGGCCATAGGCCTGAAGACCTAATAATATCGCAGCGAGGACCCAAAAAGAGATAAGTACGCCAAAAGAAAAGGCAAGGCCGTGTCTAAAAATCAATTTCCGGTTTTCCCCGGCCAGCTTAATAAAGCCCATGATTTTAAAGGAAATGACAGGAAGCACGCAGGGCATGAGATTCAGCAGCAACCCACCCATGAAAGCAAACAGCCAAGCAACGCTTAAGCTGCCGCGAAATTCTGCAAAGGGATCGATTTGTTCGGGGGCGGGTGAAGCAGAGAGGGAAGTGTCGTTTATTTTTTTTGATTTTGGCTCGATCATACTGACTTCAAAGTCAGCATCTGTTTGTGACAGTAACGCGCGTGCACGCTTAAATAGTTCGGCATGTTCAGGTGCTATCGCCGGTTTGCTTGCCTCTATTGGCAACGAAAGGACGAGATTGTCTCTTCCGGGAAGGCACATGGAATCAGAACAGGTGAGCCATTTGGCAAGCGCCTTTATTGCAAGAGTTTTATCCTGAAGATTTTTTGGCGGGGCAATTTTAGCAAGGAAAAAAAATTCTTCCCCATCGCCGAATGCAATAATACCGGTTTGGGAAGATGTTGTATTTATGCTTTTTGGGGCGGGCCACAATAATGATTCGATCTCATATCCAGCAGGCAGGTCCCATTGTATTGAAGGGACCATGTCAGAATTTTCCGGATTTTTCCAGTATCCATGCCAGGATGGTTCAACCTGGAAATGGACCATCACCCAAAAGGAATGTCCCGGCTGTACACTTTTAACTTCGCTGATTAAGGAGGTTTTTACCGGATCGTCAAAGTTAGCATGTACATTGTATGTGAATCCGCAAGAGAATAAATAGACAACTAAATAAAAAATATAAACCATTCAAAACTCCAAGCTAATTTTTTTAAAGTTATTATCTTGACAATTGAATCCATCGCATGATATTTTTTTGTCATGTATAAATTATACTAGGTTTCGAAATGGTTGTCAACTTAAATTTACATCTCCTGGGCAGTAACCCCTTTCTTAATGCATATTCTGAATCAGATTTGTTTGGCAAATTTATTTTCATCGCCCTTTTTACATTATCAATTTTTAGTTGGATCATTATTTTTTATAAAGGGTGGATCACCCATTTGGCCAAAAAACAATCGCAATATATTTATAAAGCGTTTGAATCACAACGGATGAATCCTCTCCATCTCGAGTGCGATCGATTCTTTCAGAGTAAGCAGATAAATCCTTTTTTTGATCTTTATTTAGTACTAAAAAAGCATACTTTAGAAATTCTAAAAAAAAATCGTTGTTTTGGCCAGAGACAGGATGCAGAAAATAGCGATGCTTCCCATGTGTCCTATATGTCCCCTTCCGATATTGATTTTGTCTATTCTCATTTGATGTCGACAGTGGCTAACCAGACGAAAGCATTGGAAAAATATCTGTTTATTCTTTCGACCATTGTAAGCTTAGCTCCGTTTTTAGGTCTTCTTGGTACTGTTTGGGGGATACTCCTTACTTTTACCGACCTCCAGGCGTCCACTGCTGGAGGGGCCAACCAAATGCTTGGGGGCATTTCGTTAGCTTTGGCCACAACTGTGCTGGGACTGATCGATACGATTCCGGCTTTGATCGGATATAACTATTTGAAAAATCATATCCGCGATTTTCAAACCGATATGGAATGCTTTTCCAACGAGCTTATCGCTTCGGTTGAAATGTATTATCGAAAAGTGGATGTTTCATGAGCAGACGAAATATAGGATCTATGAATCGTACAGCGATTGAAGAACCTATGATGAATTTGACCCCTCTCATCGATGTGGTATTTGTGATTTTGATCATGTTCATTGTCGTAGCCCCCATTCTTGAACTCGACCGCATTGATTTGGCAGGCCACGCGCCATCTTCCCATGATACATCGGTCTCGGTGCAGGAAATGAGCCCCATTGCTATTTATGTGCGTCAAAACAATACGATCATGGTAGAGGGGCGTCAAATAGAGATCGATGAACTTAAAAGCTATTTAAAGACGGCGAAGACCCGCTATCCAACAGCGCGTCTTCAACTTTTTCACGATAAAAAAGCTTTATTTGGAACCTATCAGGCTGTTAAGAATACAGCTGAAGCAGCAGGTTTTCAACAGTTAGATATTATATTAAAACCGGCCTAGAGCCGTTACACAACCAAAATGAAGAATTGGTTTACTTGCCGTGTCCGCATCCATCACCCATAAGTATAGGCTTTAATTCAACACAAAGGCGCAAAGTCACTAAGACACTAAGCGGAATGGGTCTGACGGCAAAATTTCTTTGTTTCTTTGAGACTTCGTGCCTTTGTGTTGAATTTATTATACCGAACGTGATTCAAAAATTGGTTTTTGCTTACCTTTGGGCAATGGATGCGGGCACGAAAACTCTTTTTCAGTTACGATATGTCATTGATTGATTCTTTGTCTCAAATAAAACCGGACCGCCCCAGTTATATTCCCTTATTTTTATTCATCTGTTCAGGTGTAATAGGGATACATGGTTTGCTTATTGCCTGGATTCTTTATTTAGGGCCGGATGAAAAAAGAGAAGTTCCTCCCCCTTTGCCCCGTTTAATTGTTCAAACAGTTTCTTTAGTAGAGCCCAAGATACAAGTCCCAAAGCAAGAGCTTCGGCCGGTAGTGGAAAAACCGCCTCAGCCCCAGCCGCAAGAGCCGGTCCCGGATGATGTAGAAGAAAGCTTAAAGCCAATTGCGCAGCCCACGGAAGAAAGCATGAAGCCAATTGCGCAGCCAGTGGAAGAAAAAAGGGAGACAGTTCCACCCCAAGTGCCGGATATTACAGTTGTTGAAGACTTAAAACCCGTGGCGGCTGAGAGATCGAAAGAGGAAAAACCACCGGAAGATCCTCCGATTTCGACCTCTGAAAAACAGAGTAAACCCCCTGCGATCCCTCCATTAGTGAAAAAAAAACTGGAACCCAAGCCCATTTCTGTTTTGGAGAAAAATAAGACTGTGAAGAATGCAAACCCAAAGAATCCTACTCCAAAAAATCCGGCTCCCAAAAAAAATCCACCTAAAAAAAATACTAAACCTGCTCCCAAGACAACTGAAAAAATAGCTAAAGCCCCTCCGCCAATAAAGAAAAAGGAGGTTGCGGTAAAAGATACTAAAGCTATGGAGAGGGAACGCAAAGAAGCAGAAGCCTTAAAGTTACGTCAAGAGGAAGAAAGCCTGAAAGCCCGCCAGGAAGCAGAAAACCTGAAAAGACGGCAAAAGCTTGTTGCAGAGGCTAAAGAGAAACTTTCAAAAATGAACACGCAAGCTTTCCCTTCTAATGAGAAAACAGAAGAGTCTAAAGTGCCCCATCCGATTACCTCGCTGCATATTGAATCGCAAGGTACCTCTTCCAATGAAAAAGTCACAGATGTTGAGAGAAGTTATTTGCAGGAACTCTCTGACCGCCTTCAACAGCAATTAAAATTTCCTGAATACGGGGATGTTAAATTAGAACTTACATTGGAGCGTTCAGGCAAAATGATCAAGGTAAATATTATTTATGCACATAGTGCTTTGAACCGAAAATGTGTCGAGAAAAAATTGCCCACCCTGTCGCTTCCTCCATTTGGTGCATGCTTCAAGGCAGACACACGCACTTTTGTTATTATTTTGAAGAACGATTAGCGCGTGTCATCTATTGCTTACACTCTTGATTGACGTGAATTGGGACAAGAAATATTTTTTTCTGGTTGAATATTTTGAATTGCGTTAATTTAGGGCTAAGGGTCATGCAGTTTTATCTTTTGCTTGGATTGCTGCAGGATTTTAAGAGAGGAATGGCAGAATCATTGCAATTACTTCTCGACTGTTTTTGGATGATTTCAAATTGAAAAAGGATCGAAATATGAAAGAATTTGTAGCTTATATTGTAAAAAATCTTGTCGATTACCCCGAAAAGGTTAAAATAAACGAAATTGGTGGGACACAAACATTGATTATCGAACTGTCAGTAGAGAAGTCAGATATTGGAAAAATTATTGGTAAAAAGGGCAAAACAATCAATGCCATCCGTACTCTTTTGATGTCTGTTGCAAGCCGCAATGGAATCCGGGTTAATCTGGAAATCCTTGAAGAAGACGGCATGCCAGCTCAAGTAGATCAGGCTTAACATTGCAAAAGTCCTTGATTGTTCAAGAAAATCGAAAAATATTTAACGCAAAGGCGCAAAGACGCAAAGATCAAGGCACAGGAATCAGCACGTTTTTTTAAACTATACAGAGGAAAAAAACAGGATAAGCAGGATAAATTCAAAAAAAATATCCTGTTTACCCTGTTTATCCTGTTATTAATTCTCTTCTCTTTGTGTGCATTGCATTCTCTATGATTCAAAAAAAGTATACTGATTTCCTCGGCCCTGCTCTTTGCGTCTTTGCGCCTTTGCGTTGAATATTATCGCTTGGCTCTAATGACAAACCCAAAGTTCAGGAGAGCAAGATCTCGTAATTATGTTCCTGATAATAAGCCAGACGGGTTTGGGATTTTTGTTTCTTTTCCGGATGAGTTCCATCCAAAAAATCATAAATGACCGGGAATTTGTTAAATATTGCGCGGCAATCGGGGAGCAAATTCACTAATATTTTAGCCTCATTGACATTATTTTCCGTTGTTGTAATCGCAACAAGAGCATCGTTTGTGCTGTTTGCCACCATATGCGGAATAAAACTCTCCTTGGGCTGTCTCCAAAGCAGCTGATCGACATATTGGGCTGCTTCATCAGAAGGGACCATGATTAAAAGCGCCTGGTCTTCGTAAAAAAAATGGCGGACTGTATCGCAAATGCACTGAATTTTCTTTGCATTGTCCTGTATGTGGAAAAAAATCACTTTTGAAGCAGACATGGTAGACCTATAATTGGTTGCCAACATCCTTTTTGGAGGAAGGAGGCGCCTCGGTAGAGCCTGAAATTGTCCCGCAGGAGATGACATATTTGAACGCATCTTCGACTTTCATATCGAGATAGACTAAATCGGATGACCGGCACATCATCAAAAATCCCGATGTCGGGTTTGGTGTTGTAGGGACAAACACAGCGATCAGGGGTTGTTGATCTTTTGTTGTTATGGCTACCTGGTCATTTGTAATAAATCCAATTGTCAACCCGCTCGATGTGGGAAAAGGGACCATCACGACTTGTTTGAAGGAATTAGATTTAGTAAAAAGATTATGGATCACCTCTTTGGAAGTTTGGTAAATATTGCTGACAAAGGGAATGCGGATAAGAATATATTCCCAAAATCTGACTAAAGAGTGAAAAAAGAACCAGTTAGCTAAAAACCCAAGTCCCACGGTTAATAAAAACAGAAGGGACAATATGATGAGTTGGCTTAAAAATTTCTGGACATGTTCATCGGAAAAAAATAAAAACCCAAATCGGTGACCAGTGTGATCAAAGATTTCTTTAACTATCCCAACAAACGGCTCTGTTAAAAGGTTGAATAAGAAACTTAAGATCGACAATGTCAAGGCGGCCGGTAATAAAAGGATCAAACCGGTAATGAAGTATTTTTTCATAAGATTTACTTATTCAGACTATATGCGACTTTAGGATTAATTGCAAATCAGTCTGACGGTTACAGGTGACTAAATTTTTGAATTTCTCTCAACCAAGAAAACTCCAAGCAAATCTTAATCTCGATCTTGATCATGATCTTAATCTAGTTCTTGAAACATTTCGCTCTCTAGTTGGCACTTATCAATCCAATCAACATCGAAACAATCCGATACAGTTGTAATTTGCCCTTTTTTACTTTTTCTCCATCAATCTTCTTCTTGGCCACAAGAAGATCTAGGCAAGTAGTGCACTAGAGAAAAATTGAAGAAAAGCAAGATTAAGATCATGATCAAGATCAAGATCAAGACTTGCTTAGAGTTTTCTTGGTTGAGAGAAATTCAAAAATTCGTTTTAATGCTCAGTCACCTGGACGGTTATTTTGTCTGTTGCAGGAAATCCTTATCCTGGGGTATTTTTGCCTTGGCAAGAGCAGTTGCAGACCAGTGTTAACTTTTATCGGGAGCTTGGCAAGATGGTGCATATTAAAATAAAAAAAGGCTTGAATATTCCCATCAAGGGTCACCCGCAAGGTCCGGTTCGCGAAATGGGGGTTTCTCCCCAAATTGGGTTAGACCTTACAGGATTTGAGAATGTCAAATTGCGTTTGCTTGCCAATGTCGATGAAAAGGTAAAGATTGGGCAGTCTCTTGCCGAAGATAAATCAACGCCTGGCCGCTTTTTTGTTTCGCCTGCCGGAGGAGTCATTAAGGAAATCAGGCGGGGGGCGAAAAGGGTGCTTCAGGCAATTGTGATCGAAGTTCAGCCTAACGAAGCATTTTTTGAATATCCCCCTTGCGATCCTAAACATGCCCAAAAAGAACTAATTATTGAAAGAATGCTGGCTTGCGGATGTTTTACACGCATCCGTCAGCGCCCTTTTAATCTCCTCGCAGAGCCATATTCTGCTCCTAAAAGTATTTTTGTTAAAGCAATAGAATCAGCGCCTTATGTGCCAGATCCGCGAATGCAGGTGGCGGGGCATGAGAAGGAATTCCAGGCCGGATTGGATGCTTTGTCCAGATTAACGGAAGGAGCCGTCCATCTCGTTTACCCTGAAAATAGCAACTGCCGGGCATTTACAGAGGCGCAATCTGTACAACGACATACCGCAGAAGGGCCCCACCCGATAGGAACTTTTTCTCTGCACATTCAGGAAATTGATCCGATCGTAGCGTCCGATGAGGTGATTTGGACACTGTCTGTGTTAGATGTCATTGCGATAGGCTATGCATTGACAAAGGGGCATCTCTTTAACGAGCGGATCATCGCGATTGCAGGCCCTGGAATTTTATCGGACCGGACGGGATATTTTAAGGTTCGCGATGGACAATCGATCACTTCGCTTCTTGCAGGAAGGATTGGACCCGGAGAGGCACGTTTTATTTCAGGAGACCCCCTCATGGGTTCGAAAGTAACAAGCGACGACTTTTTAGGTTTTGACGATACGGTTTTTTGTGTGATACCGGAAAATACCAAGCGATCCTTCTTGCATTTTTTGAGGCTGGGACTAAACAAATTCAGTTTCAGCAAGGCGTACCTTTCAGGGCATCTGGACACTACAAAGCGGGAATTTGACTTTACGACGAGCCAGCACGGCGAACACCGTCCCTTTATTGACAGCTCCCTCTATGATCGCGTCATGCCGCTGGATGTACCGACAATGCTTTTAGTCAAAGCCGTGATGGCCAAAGATTTTGAGCTTGCGCAAACGCTTGGCCTGCTAGAGGTAGACAAGGAAGATTTTGCCCTCCCCACCTTTGTTTGCCCCTCGAAGATCAATATGACCGAAATTATTGGAAACGGGATAAAAGAGTTTGCCAAAGAGATGGGGAGGTAGGTTTATACACAAACAACTTTAAGAGTTGGGAATTTTGCAAGGAGCCGCCTCGAATTTTAACCAAGCAGAGCTGGTGCCGAAGCAGCTCAACTTGAATAAGTTGAGCGATGGAGGCAGGTTTAAAATTCGTCGGCTGGCGACGACGCAAAAAACCAACTCTTGAAGTTGTTTGTGTATATAATGCAAAAAACAGTACAATGATGGAAAGCGTATATATGGCAAGCTATAAGGCGTGGATTGGCAAAGCAAAGAGCGATCTTTATCTTGCAGAAAAAGGTGTCAAGGATGATGACTTGACACTAGATACAGCAATATATCACACACAACAATGTGCAGAAAAGGCTCTAAAAAATTTTGAGCAGCCTCCTTGTCAAAATCCCAATTTTTGAACCACCTTCGGTATACCAATCGTGATTCACAAGTTGGGTATAAATTTAAAACTCCAAACGTATTGATTTTAGTTTACGGCAATCACTGTAAATATCGAGATATCCAAAACCAGAATCTGTCATTTCACAAAAGTTACATAATTTTAAATGTTCGAGATTATGAAAAAAAGGCAGAAGTAATAGGCTATTGTCCTTAAGAAGTCTACAGTCTAAAAGATTTAAAGTTGTTAAGTGGGGAAGGAGTTTAGCGAGGATTCTCAATCTGTCATCTGTAATATTGCGGCAGGTTTTTTTAACTTGACTCCCATATATTGCTTTTGAAGTTTGAAAAAAAGTCATCTCTTCTTCTAATGATAAAAATTGACGCAAACATATAGAAGTAGTGTCCATTGTTAATGTTTCAAAACCACGGGGAAAAACGACCCGGGGGAGAAGCGGTTTTGCCAAGGGGGAAACGGTTATTGAAAAGCTTGCAAAGCTTTTTTCTTTTCTTTGCACGTCAGGATGAGCAAAAAGAGTTGTACCCGGCATTCTTTCCTTTGGTATAACTTCCGCTTTTTCTGAAAGGAGTGGTGCGCTTTCTTGGATTTGCGTGAGTGATTTTTGTTCTTTGGGCATAGTTATTAATGCGATATTGCCGACTTCAGAATCTGAATTGGAAGGCTTTACAGAAAATCGATTCGCTCTTCTATAAATGCATTTTCCAGTGAGTGCAATGGCAGGTAAAATAATGGTTGCAATTAGAGCACTCTTGAGGAGATATCCAGCAAATTTTGGACAATCCTTTTCTGAAAGGTTATCTTTAGCAATTTCTATGTCTTTCTCGTTGACGTTGACAATGTGCACGCTTTGCTGTCCAAAATCAAACAATTTATCGCAATAGCGCAAGTTGTGATATTTTTCATGATCGTTTGTCAGACTGTTAGAAATTGGGGTAAAAAAGGATAATTCTGATGACATATTTTTTTCCAGTTCTATGAGTAGTTGGTTTGTAGCTACAGGGTAACAATATCCCAGATATATATCAAGAAAGGCTAATCCCTATTCGGAACGCAAAGCTTCGATTGTGCTTTGTCTCGCAGAGTCACAATTCCAAGTTTGAGGCCGATTGTGGTATAAATTCCTGGCACCAGCTTTGCTAAAATTCCAACTTTTGAAATACGTTGGGTATAGTTAGGCGGCAGCAAAATCCTTAACGTGTTTTATTCTTTTATTGCCAATACTACTCATTCTAATGCGTTTTGGTAATCCCTTACATCGTTTGCGGTTTTCTAAAACAAGATTGTAACCAAGAGCATCTATCAAATTAGCAAATGTTTTTAATGTAATATTGTCTCTTTTTCCACTTCTTATGTCCTGAATAATAGCTGGAGAGATTCCGGCTTGTTTAGCCAAACTTCGAATAGAAAGTTTATCTTCCGCCATAATAGCCAATAAAAGTTCAGATAAAACTAGCTCACTATACGATTTTTCATGCTTTTTTTTGAATTCAGGGTTTTGCATAAGTTCGTCATAGGTTGACATCGGCTC
>JABDCW010000038.1 GCA_013287905.1 Chlamydiota bacterium
GATCAGGAACTGCTTAAATGCTCCTGAAGCTTTTTTACTCTCTTCGCGAAAAAACGTTGCCAGCAGTTCCGGGAAATGACGCAATTGATCTTCTTTGCTTTCATATCTGGCAAGATAATCGAAAATGTAGGGAGGAAGGATCGATTGTGTGAGTAAAGCTTCTTCCATCTCTTTAACATCGAGATTGCCAAACGGATTAAAAGGTTCTTCTTTCAGATAAGAACGGAGATTGAAGATATCATAGTAGTTGCGGATCGTCATGGCTTTTGCATAGTCGCGGTCGGAGAGGTTATCATAAAGAAGATGTTCGAATTCACTGAATCCAATCTCCGGTTTTTCCTCTATCGATAAATCGGGCAAAAGTGTGCCGAAAAAATAGTAATTTGCCATTGTATCAGTTCTCGAACCACAATTTTCGAAAATCCTTTCGGGCGACATGAGTGGTCAGCAAAGCCGTTATGGCTTCATTTGACAGGTCCAGCGTAATATTTTTGTTATTTAATTTAACTTTGACTCCGCCGCCAAAATCACCGCTTTTTATATTCTCTTTTAAATTTTTAGCCGCTTCGTTCAAAAGCAGTTCATTCATTTGCTGTGTACTGATCTGTTTTGGAATTTCGATGGTAAAATCGGCCAGCAGCCCTTCTTTTTCCATAGCATGAATGATGGTGGAGATCAATTTGGCGACGACTGCGGGATCGGCAGAGGCTTTTTCGATAAGCGCTCCCAAATTCTCTTTAAAAAAACGCTGTTCAATTTTTTGTCGAAGCACTTCAAGCGACTGTTTAGCAGCCTGGGCCAAGGAAGATTCAAACACTGTGCGTTCTTGTTCAATAGCGGCTTTTGCTTCTTCTTGCCTCTGCTCTGCTTGTTTTTTTGCTTCTGCAATAATTTGTTCGGCTTGTTTTTCTGCGTTTTGGATAATTTTTGCAGATTCTTCCTGAGCTGGTTTAATGGTATCTTCGCGAATTATTTTGCATATTGCTTGAATTTTATTTTGACTTTTTTCTAATGTTTTCATAATTGAGACCTTGTTTTTATCCATTTTTTAAACAAATGGCGATCTTACTCCTTTATCCTCTATGTTCCGAGATATTTTCAAGGAAAAAGCGAACCTCAAGGAAAAAACGGGTGCAATTAAAAGTGCAGGCGGGGAGCCCTGTATTTTCGTGCCCGTGCCTGTGTCCGTTTTGTTTTATGGACAATGGACGATATGGACTTCATGGACGACATGGACGTCATTGACTTCATGGACGACACGGGCAAATTGTCCATGTCGTCCATGTCGTCCATGAAGTCCATATCGTCCATTGTCCATAAAACAAAGCGGACATCGGCACGGGCGCGGGCACGAAAAAACCGGAGTGTTTTATTTGCTTGATCAATTCTCATCGTTTCTTATATGATCCCCCTAGTCTAATCGAGTCGAAGATTGGCTTTTAAATAATATATATAATACGAGGTAAAAATGAACTATATGAAGAAAATTGGGGCATGGGCCATTGGAACAACTTTTATTCTGACCGGATGTCATAAAACGATACAGGAACCGGTTCAAATTGAAGCTCGCGAAGATGCTGCGATAGAGGCATCTCCTCTTTGTAACGTCTCATTTTCCCCCCCTGCAAATTGGCGTATGGTAGATTCATCCGAACTGTCCCCTTCTGTTAAACTCATGGTTGTAGGTGCTGGAAGCGAAACATTTCCTCCTTCTATTAATTTGACCGTAGAGGCCTATCCGGGCACTTTAAAGGAATACCTTCAATGTGTAGCGGCGATCAATCAATCCAAGGGATATGATTGGAAGGATTTAGGGATAATCCGCACTGCAGCCGGAAATGCGAGCTATTCGCAAGTCGACAGGACATCGGAGTGGGGTGATATCCGCATGATGCATGTGATCCTGCAAAACGATGGAATGATCTATATCATGACTGCAGCGGCATTAAAAAATGAATTCGCTGTTCAATACCGGTCATTTTTCAATGCATTTAAGTCTCTAGAAATCAAGCCATGCGCAAGCGAAGAGATAGGGTCTTAAGGGGAGGCGTGCCCCTGCCCGTGCCCGTTTTTATGGACAATGGACGATATGGACTTCATGGACGATATGGACGACATGGACGATATGGACTTCATGGACAAATTGCCCATATCGTCCATGTGAGACAATTGCAGAATTGACAATAAAATAATTTAACAAGATCGTCTCCGGCAAGCAAGATTAAGATCATGATCAAGATCGAGATTAAGAACATTCCTAATCTCGATCTTGATCATGATCTTAATCTTGCTTGCAAAAAGCGTTTGGACTGGACTTTTGCAATTGTCTCATATCGTCCATTGTCCATGTCGTCCATTGTCCATAAAACAAAAGCGGGCACAGGCAAGAAAACTATTCTTCAAATTGAGCTTGCAAAAATATCGAAGACTATGAGATATACTTGGTAACATTCAGTTTACTCGTGTATCTATTCAAAAAATATTGATGGAGTTCCAAAATGAAAGTGACGAAAAAATTATTCACCGCAACATTGCTTTTTCTATTGATCAGTTCTTCCGCAGTCCAGTTACAGGCTGATGAAGCTTGCGTCGATTTGGGAGGATGCGGTTATGAAGAGTCGTGCCGTTCCAGCACATTAGCGCCGGCAATTGCTTTAGGGGCCATTGTTGTCGTCGCTATCGTTGCAGTTGCCGTCCAGAACACTTCAGGACATAGCCACTGCCATTCGCACAATTAGGAAGGATGGAAAATATACCGAAATGTATGAATTTAGCCATAAAGAAAAGAATGTTTACGATGTTGATTCTTTTCTTTATCTTAATTATGGCAACAGGTTGTATCAATCGAAATTGCCAAGGGCATGGCTGCGAGCGTTGTTGGCAATTTCTTCGAATCAATAGCGAATGTCCTTGTGCCATTTACTCGAGAATGTGGTTAGTTCCATCAAATGACTTCAATGGAATTGAGCTTGAGTTTTTGCAGGCAGATGACGATATTGAAGCGTATCTGAACGTATATACAATGAGTTTTCCAAACCTGCCCGGCGACAGTCGACATGTCGAATTTCAACTCGAGATCATGGGACAGCTGAAGTTTTTTGTGGCTGAATTATTGACAGGAGGACAAAAGGCCTGTGTGCCTGATGAAATAAAGAATGCAATCATTCTTTCACTTTTAAATGATGAACCTGTCGGGATTTCAGCAGGGAAATACAAAGAAATACTTGTTCCAAATTATTTTTACTCAGTCTATCATAAAATTAAACCAAAGTGACCTATGAAAAACAATCACACATTACATTTTAAATGCCTTAGCTGTGACCATCATATTGATTTTTCTCCATTTGATCTGGACCAAAACACTTTTTTGGTTTGCAAGGGTTGTGGAAAAGAGTATGCATTCAATGACCCGGCGTTTATTCGACAGCTCAAAAAATTTGATGCTCTCTGCCGGCAAATTCGCGAATCGGAAGAAATTCTCGGCAGCGCGTCAGTTGGGGTTGATGTAGGGGAGCACCACGTCAAGGTCCCTTATAAACTATTGCTTACCCGTTTAAGTTCAGTTCTGGAACTTAATATTGGAGGAAAAGTCGTTTCGATTGTTTTTCGGGTCGAACCCACAAAAGAGGCAACTTCTGCCTTGACACATGTTTGTTAAAGGAGGACATCATGCCAAATCAATTAGAACAATTACGCAAAATAACAAAAATCGTTATCGACACAGGCGATATTAATTCCATCAAGACCTATGCCCCGACAGATGCGACGACTAATCCCTCTTTAATTTTTGCAGCCGCCAAAAACCCCGAATACAGAAATTTAATTCAAGAGGCTGTTGCTTACAGCGCTAAGCACGCAAAAGAGCCGGCTGGCCGGACACAGCTCCTTATGGATAAACTGTTTGTGAATTTCGGCGTAGAAATTCTCAAATTCATTCCGGGAAGAGTGTCAACGGAAGTGGATGCAAGATTGTCCTTTGACAGGCAAGGCAGTGTGGAAAAAGCCCATACATTAATCAAATTGTATGAAGCTTCCGGGATACCCAGGGAGCGGGTGTTGATTAAATTAGCTTCTACCTGGGAGGGGATAATGGCGGCCCGTCAGCTCGAACAGGAGGGGATTCGTTGCAATATGACCCTTTTGTTCAGTTTGCCTCAGGCAATAGGGTGTGCTGAAGCAAAGGCAACCTTAGTCTCGCCCTTTGTAGGACGGATTTTAGATTGGTATAAAAAGAATCAGCCGGAAGGTAATTATCTGTTGGCAAAAGATCCTGGAGTCATTTCCGTAACGGAAATCTATGGATATTTTAAAAAATTTGATTATGCAACACAAGTGATGGGCGCAAGTTTTCGCAATATCGGAGAAATTACAGAATTGGCAGGTTGCGATCTTTTGACTATTTCTCCGACGCTTTTAGAAGAGTTGTCGAAATCGGCGGAGCCGATAGAAAGAAAGCTCGATCCGCAAAAGGCAAAAGGATTAGATCTGAAAAAAGTCGATCTCGATGAAAAGACATTTCGCTATATGTTTAACCAAAATGCAATGGCTTCAGAAAAATTAAGAGAAGGGATTTGTAAATTTGCAGAAGATGCCATGCATTTAGAGCAAATGATTTTGAAAGAATTTAAGTCTTGAGGACCGATGCATATATTTTCTGAAGTTGACTTTGTCTTAATGACTTACGCTATTATTTCCTTTATATGCGTTGGAGTGGGATTGACGGCAATCATTTTGTTTACAAAGAATAGATTCATTTCAGGGGAAGATTGTTGCATTACAGTGAATGATGATCCTCTGTTAAATGAAACCGTTACAAGTGGTAGCGTACTCCTTGTCAACTTGACCTCTCATGGCATTTCTATCCCAAGTCCATGCGGCGGCAAAGCAACTTGTAAACAATGCCGGGTACAAATAGTCAGTGGAGCCACAGAGCCTCTGGAAACAGACAAAGCGACTTTTACCAGGAAAGAATTAAATGAAGGGTGGCGTTTATCGTGCCAAACCAAAGTCAAAGGGGACCTTAAGCTTCAAATTGATCCGCACATCCTGGGTGTAACGGAATGGAAGGGCCGGGTTATCAGCAATCAAAATGTCGCCACTTTCATTAAAGAATTAATTATCGAAATTCCAAAACAGGACAAAGTGTCTTATCGCTCCGGAGGATATTTGCAATTTCACGTTCCCCCTTTCAGGACGAATACCGAAGATTGGAAGCAGACAATGGACCCTAAGTATTTTCCTGATTGGGAAAAGTACCATCTTTTTGGACATCAGATTGACTTTAGCTCATTACCGACCGGACCAAATGGAATTGTCAGGGCATATTCCATGGCTTCCTATCCGGCTGAAGGCAATATTTTACGTTTCAATATCCGGATTGCAACTCCTCCCTTCATTGCTGGAAAAATAGCTGAAAATGTACCATGGGGGATTTGTTCCAGCTATACATTTTCGTTAAAGCCTGGCGATGAGGTGCGTTTATCCGGCCCTTATGGCGAATCATTTATGATCGATGATGACAGGGAATTAATCTTTTTGATTGGGGGTGCCGGATCGTCATTTGGAAGGAGTCATATCTTACATTTGTTCCGTTCCGAAAAAACATCCCGTAAAGTTTCATTATGGTATGGGGCAAGGTCTTTGCGCGAAAACATCTATCAGGCTGAGTATGAACAACTGGCAAAGGAATTTTCCAATTTTAAATATAATCTTGTTCTTTCAGAGCCTCTCGAAGAAGATATCGCTGCCGGATGGCCTGTAAAAGATCCTTTAAAAACAAATTTTCTTTTCCGCAGTTTTAACATAGGCCAATTGAAAATGATGGACGCCCCTGAAGACTCTCTTTTCTTTGTATGCGGACCTCCCATGCATAATAAAAGCGTTTTGCAATTATTAGACGATAATGGCGTCCCGAGAGAAAATATCGTCCTCGATGATTTCGGTAATTAACCCACAAGTTGGAAGATGACATTGCGTATTCTTTTAGCTCAAATGAATCCGACAATTGGCGACATTAACGGTAATGTTGAAAAAATTAGAAAAGTCATTTCATTAGCCAGAGCGAATAAAACTAATCTCATTATTTTTCCTGAGATGGCCCTGATCGGTTATCCTCCGGAGGATTTTTTATTGCTGCCCCATTTTATCGATGATTTTGACAGGGCGTTGCAGCGAATCGTCCTTGAGTCAAAGGGCATAAGCCTGATACTCGGCACAGTCCGTAAAGGTGAGGGGCCCCGCGAAAAGCCTCTTTGCAATAGCGCAGCAGTAATAGAAGATGGCCGTCTTTTAGGTTTTTACGACAAAATGCTCCTCCCGACATATGATGTTTTTGATGAAAGACGTTTTTTTGAACCTGGAAAAACCCCGCAAGTCTTTCAAGTTTGCGGCTGCAAAATAGCGATCACTATTTGCGAAGATATTTGGCAGCATAGTCAGTTATTGAAATATTCCTCATATGAACGCGACCCGGTTCGGGAGCTTAGCTCCAGAAGGCCCGATATTGCAGTTAATTTATCGGCATCGCCTTTTAGTATGCGTGCCGATCTGTCGCATCAACAAACCCGTTTTTTGGCATGCATCCGTACGGTTTCCTCGCTACAGTGTCCGCTGTTTTTATGCAATCAAGTGGGAGCAAATGACAGTTTGATTTTTGACGGGCATAGTGCTGTCTTTGATAAAGATGGAAAAGTAATGCTCCAGGCAAAAGGGTTTGAGGAGGACAATGTTTTCATCGATTATCCTTTTGATCCTAAGCTTAAAGGTTCCAGCCAAGAAGTTTCGGATCCAATTGCCGAACTTTATTCTGCCCTGGTGCTTGGGGTGCATGATTATTTTACCAAATCAGGCTTTAAAAAAGCTTGTATTGGCCTTTCGGGAGGGATTGATTCTGCAATAGTCGCTGCGATCGCTGTCCAGGCCCTTGGCAAAGATCATGTGCTCGGAGTCATCATGCCATCTCGTTATTCTTCAGAACACAGTCAAACAGATGCGCTTGACTTAAGCCGAAGACTTGACATTAAAACAACAAACATTCCCATCGACAGTACATTTCAAGGGTTTTTAGATTTGCTTTCCCCGGCATTTCAGGGGGCCGATGCAAATGTGACAGAAGAAAATCTCCAGGCGAGGATCCGGGGGCTTATTTTGATGGCATTGTCAAATAAATTTGGCTATATTGTCCTCAGCACGGGAAATAAAAGCGAACTGGCCATGGGATATGCAACACTATATGGCGATATGTGCGGCGGACTTTCTGTCATCAATGATGTGACAAAACAGCAAGTATATCAGTTGTCTAAGTGGATCAATCGCGAAAAAGAGGTGATCCCGTGGAGTATTATTCACAAGGAGCCTTCTGCCGAACTGGCACCAAATCAAAAAGATTCCGATTCTTTGCCCAATTACGCTATAGTCGACAATGTTTTAACAGCCTATATTGAAAATCACGAGAAGCCAGAAGAGATAGCCAGGAGATTCGGCTACTCATTACAGCTTGTCGATGATTTGATCAAACGGATTCATATGAATGAGTTTAAAAGACGTCAAGGAGCTCTTGGCTTACGCGTTTCTCCTTGCGCATTTTCTGTGGGCAGGCGTTTTCCGATCGTCCAAAAGTACATCTCCTGACCTTCGGTATAATTCATGCCTTTATTCCTGCTTCTTTCGCTATGAATTCTACGAACGGTTTGATGTTGTTTAAGACGCTTGCTGCTTCAAGAGCAATCAGGTATTCTTTGCGATTTTTCATATGAACAATTGTCCAAGGGTAGCCACCGGAGGCAAACATTGTGTTCATTAAAAATCTCCCGATACGGCCGTTTCCATCCATATAAGGGTGGATGTAAACAAAAATGAAATGGCCTAAAATAGCCCTGACTCCTGCATGGGGTTCCTCCTTCAGGCACATGAATAATATTTCCATGGAATCCATAAGAGCTTCTTTGGGAAGGGGGATATGACGAGATCCACGGATATAGACCTGGTGCTTTCTGTAGCCGAATACATCGTGTGGTTTTAGAATTCCGGCTCTTACTGAAGGTGCAAATAAGCTTTGGTACCATTTTGAAATATCATTTTCTAAAACCTTACCGGGAGCAATGCCATCGAAAATTTTTGTAATGGAGCGTTTTACCTCTTCAAAGGCTTCAAAATATCCACGAGCAGCTAGCGCATCGCGCGATTGCCTGTCTTCAAATTGCTCATCAGGATTCCACTGATTGTTTTTTACCTTTTCGATTAACTTCTCATCAACATCGTATCCTTCTATTGAAAGAGAATTGTATGCATCGTCGGAATAAATTTTTTGCAAATGATCAAAATACCCTGCTTTATTTGGAAGTACCTTCGGCGGGGGCGGCAGAACCTCGATGATAATTTGTCGATAACTTTTCCAAAGGGCCAAAATGCGCGCTACCGAAGGCGATTTAACTCTAAAATCTGTCTGTCTTTCAAGGGTTATAAAGGGGTTTTCGACCTTGATACTGACTCCAAATTTGAGCAGCCCCTCTTCAAGTTTTTTTGCCATTTTTTTGTTTAGCAACCTTTGTCACCCGTTCTAATGCAGAAGCTATATTCTTATGAAATTCCACTCTATCACCATAAATAATCGCAGCATAATTACTCGATTTTCTTGCAAAAGACTTCTCGATTTTAGTGTAGCAAATTACTCGATTTTTATGCACTACTTTTCAGATTTTTACAGGAATTCTAAATACAAAATAAATTTAACAGGATTTACAGGATCGCCTTAAGCGGCAGGATATGCATAGACCTCCTTTCTATCCTGCCGCTTAAGGCGATCCTGCAAATCCTGTTAAATTTCTTATGAAAGTGTACAAATATGATTTGCAATGGATCTTCGGTATACATCCGTCAATGCGCTCATCTTCTCTCTCGTTCTCGGCTGCTTTCTCTGCGGTTATTATTCTGTTCATACTGGTGGAAACAGTGATCAGTCAATCATAGTCCAGTCACCGGGAATCAGGTCTTTCGTATTGTGATTATATTCAGGTTTAAACCACAGGTTCGGCACAATCACGATTTTTTCCGGATTTTTGTTTAGATATGCCGCCCACCACGAAAAGGTTGAGTTGCAAATGATATTATGTTTACAGAGGCTCATCAGGTAAAAGTCATGATAATATTCTTCCCCTTCAATAAAAAGGATATTTCCCGCAATATTTGCCAATTGTTCTTTTGCCCATTGACAATCGTCAGAAAAGACAACGAATTGTGAATCTGGATGGAAATATTGCATGGCTTTCATAAAATATTCTCTGCCGTAAGTGGGATAAACAATATCGAGCTTAGGGTTTTCTTTTGTATAGCAACGTAAATGGACAGAGACTGTGCGCGGATTTTCAATGATATGAAGATATTTATTTGTTAAGTACTCGATAATTGTTTCGGAAGGGGCAAACAGATCGAGAATTTCATTTTTATGGTGCGCAAAGTATTTCTCTGACTGAAACCATCCCTCAAGTAACATATTAGGACGGAAATGGATTGGCGAATAGGCAAAAAAAGGTTCTCGATAAACACATTCTATTTGGCTGTCATGATTTGATGTATTCAACTTATAAAAAAGGTGGGTATAATTCGCGTGTAAATTCCCGATCACATAATTTGAATTTTTTAATGATTTGGGTTCGAATTCCTTGACGAGGTCGTGAAATACAGGAATCGCATCATTGTCCAGAGCAAGGCTTGTAGTAGCTGCAATAATAAAAAGATGATTGCCAAGCCGTCCCCACAATCTGGCTGTAATGAAGGGTTGCTCAGCCTGTAAGCAAAATGAAAGAGACAGAAAAAAAATCCAGTGTGCGCATCTATTTAAAATAGCCATAATATTCTTTTGTAATATTACCACTTAATATGGTTAATACATTATGTGGTTTATTTGTGTAAATTAAAAAAAATTTCTTTCAATTGAGGTAGAAATCTCAGGATAGTATCATCCTTTGTTTGATTCAATGTTTTCATTAGGATGGCTAACATCTCTTCAGAAAAGTTTATTCCCCACAGTTTCCTGCGCGGTAATTTTTGATGAAGGAATAGATCCAGGGGTCCGCTCCAATAATGATTAATTCTTACTATATCGATGATTACCGGTTGCAGGCAAGTTTTAAAGGGGAGAGGTTTCCGGGAGCTATCTATAGCATAATAACCTTCTAAGTATTCAAAATAATGAGGATGATTAATCTTTTTAACAAATTGAGGTTGTACAATCATTTTTATGAACATATTTCTGAAATAGGTGGTTTCAGCTTTATAAATTAGACTTTCAATAATGAGGCAGTGTTCTGGCAATGTATCCAACTGCGAGGTCCCATATATCTGCCAATTTACACTCAAGGCTGCATAATCCTCATAATTTTTAAGCATTTCAATTAAATTCGAATGGATAACAGGGAAAAGGAACTCATCCAAGTCGATGAATGCGATCCATTCCGATGTTTCTTTTGCGATATTTAAGGCATGATTATACACAGGAAGCTGGAGATTATCCAGATAATCCTTTTCACTATATGTCTGGACCGGCCAATCGGTGAGATCGACAACTCCTGATTCAATATAAGGTTTTAGAATATCTAAATAGTTGTCAGAACTTAAATTGTTATACAGATAAAAATGCTGAACTCCTACAAGCTTATGAAACTCCAACCATTCTTTCAGGTAAAAAGCCTCATTTTGAAATACGGCACATACGGTTAAATCGAATTTTCTCTCTATTTTCAGAGGCTCTTCGGAATATAAGGCGGTTCGTAAAGAACATAGTGCCAGGCAAAGGACTAATCGTACAAGTTGATTTTTCATTTTTCTCTATTAGAATTCTTTCGAGGGGATTTATACACAATTATCTGAAAACAAGCAAGAAAAAAATTGACAATTAACATATATTTTTGAAATATTCATTTTAACTTTAAGTTATTTGTGTATCTACCGAAGGTGGTTCAAAAATTGGGATTTTGGCAAGGAGGCTGCTCAAAATTTTTCGTCTGGAACTAAGTGACCATTGCCAATGGCCAAGGCACGAGTGAAGATAAAAATTTTGATGCAAAGCAGGGCGCCGTTAAAAACCAATTTTTGAATCACGTTCGGTATAACGTGTCATCAAAATTTTATTAAACCCAGAAGGAGGAAAAATGACCTTATTCAGATATAATAAGCGAATGCTGCAAGCAATTTGTTCTTTAGTTTTTTCTTGGAATCTATTGCAGGCAGATCACATTTACGTTCTCAATTTAAAAGATTCCGGGGTCGGTTCTTTGCGCGAAGCGCTGAATACAGCTACGGATAACGATGATATTATTTTTCCTAAATATCTTCATGGGACAATTATGCTGGAAAGCCCATTGCCCATAGTGGAGCACTGCATTAAAATTGTCGGGAACAATCATATAGCCGTTGATGGGAACAATCAATACCAGGTATTGTTTGTTAATTCAAGCCACGTGGAAATTCAATATCTTACAATTCAAAATGGATTAAGCCAGGGTGGCAATGGGGGCAGATCGTTTAGCGGTAATGGCGGTGGCGGACTTGGTGCAGGCGGCGGAATATTTATCAATTCAGGAGCTTCTGTTCACTTAGAACATGTTAATTTGAGAAATAATTCTGCAATTGGAGGCAATGGCGGCGATCAAAGCAGCATTTATTTTGCAGGCTCCGGCGGTGGTGGAGGTGGAGGATATAACTTCGGTCACGGAGGAGATGGGGGTGCCAACTTTGGCTTTGGAAGTGGCGGCGGCGGTGGCGGTGGTTATAATAGTTTAGGTGGCAAAGGGGTAGTTGGCGGAGGCGGAGGAGGCTGCGCTTCTGTAACGATAAACAATGTTCCCATCTCTGGAAATGGATCAGATGCTTTTCTATTTGTCGGAGGTTTAGGAGGAAATGGCCCTGGTTTAAATGTAGGTGGCGATGGGGGGAACGGAGCTTTCATTGTACTTAATAATGGCGATGATGGAGCAAATGCAACCGATGTAGGCGGCGGCGGCGGCGGCGGTGCCGGTTTTATGGGAGGAAACGGTGGTTTCGCTGCTGATTTTGGCGGCGGCGGAGGCGGCGGCGGCTCTTTATCCCCAACAGTTACTACTGTTGCTGGTGACGGCGGCTACGGCGGCGCCGGCGGCGGCGGTGGAGCATCAACTGACGGCATAGGGCAAAATGGTGGAACCGGCGGCTTTGGTGCCGGAGGCGGCGGCGGCGGAGACAATGCTTTAGGAGGACAAGGAGGCATATTTGCCGGAAATGGCGGTGATTTGCTTGGCGGCGGCGGCGGCGGTGCCGGTTTAGGCGGTGCTATTTTTGTCCGTTCGGGAGGTTGTCTTACAATGTATAAGGTCAACTTCTTTAGAAACCATGCAATGCCCGGTACTGGAGGAGTTGGCGAAAATCCAGGTCAGGACGGAATGTCAGATGGAAATAATATTTTCTATGAAGATGGTTTTGTAGCGAATTAAATAAATACCCCCGTTCCCTTAAGGAGCGGGGGTATTACGTGCCCGTGAGCGTGCCCGTGCCCGGGCTAAGAATCGTGATACCGACTGCATGGATGTCATGGACAAAAATGGACGACATGAGACAATTGCAGAATTGACAATAAAATAATTTAACAAGATCGTCTCCGGCAAGCAAGATTAAGATCATGATCAAGATCGAGATTAAGAACATTCCTAATCTCGATCTTGATCATGATCTTAATCTTGCTTACCGAAAAGCGTTTGAACTGGACTTTTGCAATTATCTCATGTCGTCCATTTCGTGCTTACGGCAGCCGTAATTTTTTGTGGTCTTTATCAAGAGCTAACAATTTTTTTGGGAAGGGTAAAACCCACCCTTCAGGATAACAGTAAGAAGGGGATAAGATAATCGTTGGTTTGTTATCAATACAGTACCGGTTCCAATGGCTTTCATCATGCCATACAGCAATAATTCCGCGGCTTAAATCGTCATCAACATGGTTGATGTTTGTTTGTAAAATATGCAACATTTCTTTCGTTGAGCCCCCATAAAAACCCCCTGCAAAATATTGTCCTCCTTCGAAATCAAAGACTAAAGCTGTTGATTGGGGGTTGACTTCATATGGTCCGTGTCCTCTCATATATCTTGGATGTTGCGTAGCCACCCGTTCTCCTAAAATTTCATCTCCAACTGCACCAACAAAAAGCATATCTGCATCACAGGCAAATAAATAATCCTGATTTGCAAAGAGTCCGCTACTATTGTAATAGGTGTGATAACGCATCAGTGTGTCAAAAGGCCAGCCTAGTTTTTTTTGGTAAATCTGTACAATATGATCCGATTCCGGGAGCGGGCCGTCAGTAAAAACAAAATAGGTGACGAGGTGGTTTTTGCAAAAATGCTCTTCTGCAGATTGTATAAGCGGTTCGACAAATGAAACATATTTTCCGGTTGCCATGATCAACAGCCCCACATTTGCGGCAGTCATATTTTGAAATAATATAACAAATAAACTCGCAATAACTGTACATTTTGTCATGAGTACTTTTTTCCTTATTTATTGACGACACACCCCAGTGACCAGACATTAAAACAGATTTTTTAACCGCAGAGAGCACAGAGAACGCAGAGTGAAGCAAAAGTCCTTTTTTTTTGCCAATGCATAAAATGAAAACTTTGCAGCGGTGTCACACTGGAAAATAACACAATTCACAAGCTCTTAGAAAGGAAAATAACAGGATGAACAGGGTAGGCAGGATAAAGTGGATTTACTTGTTTGTTACTGAAATATACCGAAGGTGGTTCAAATGTTGGGATTTTGACAAGGAGGCTGCTCAAAATTTTTCGTCTGGAACGAGTGACCATTGCCAATGGCCAAGGCACGAGTGAAGACAAAAATTTTGATGCAAAGCCGACGCCGTCATAAACCAATTTTTGAATCACGTTCGGTATATATAAATTTTATATTTATTATCCTGCATATTCTGCTCATCCTGTTAAATTTATGCTCCAGTGGGAATTACTGAAAACTCCGCGTTCTCTGTGTTCTCTGCGGTTAAAATATTTTATTTACTGTCCGGTCACCAGCGACCACCCTATTGACATTGATCAGATTGTAGGTTATCTTCAGGCTGTTTGCACACCGCCTAAAAAGGAACATCATATGGTCACATCGTTAATCTCGCAATTTTTTTATTCATTTCCTTTGAAAAATTTAAAAATTTTTATCAGGACTTTGATTCTTTGTTTCATTTTATTCCAGCCGGCACTTGACGCATTGTCTTCGGGTATAGCCGTTCCTTGCTATTATAAACATTTTAAATATTTGCCGGCTCTCTTAAACAGCTTGGCAAAGCAAACGCAAATGCCGGATGAAGTCGTGATCTCACTATCGCAAATTGAACATTTAACAAAGAAAGAGATGGATGACCTGGAACTTGGCCCTTGGCCGTTTGAGGTAAAAATAATTCGCAGAACCGGTGTTTATATGGAAGGAAGCAACCGTACGACCGCTGCCAGGAATGTTTCAAGCGATATTGTCATTTGCATCGATGCCGATGATATCCCTCATCCGCAGCGGGTAGAAGCAATTATGCAATTATTTGAGGCCATTCCCGACTCCGGCATGGTTCTTTGCGGCCATGCTTATTGTCCAGGGGAGTGCATTATCTGCGAACGGGCCATCCCGCTCTATTATCCGGCGGAGTTTGCAAATCTTCGGTTCTTTTTAGGTCCTCATACCTGGTGTAAGCTACAAGGCCCGTCTGATTTTACGCAGTGGGATTCAGGGGTTCATAACGGATCGCCCTCTTTAAGGCGTTGTCTGTTTGATGATGATCTTATTTTCTGGACTGACCTGAAAAATGGTGCAGACCTCGAGTTCAATAAGATGATCATCAAAAATCAGGATGTTTATCTTATACAGCTGCCTCTTTTACATTATTTTAACGCCAGGTCTTCTGGTGCGGATGTGGGCCGCTAGGGTTGCCTAACGTGCCCTTGCCCTTGCCCTTGCCCCTGCCCCTGCCCCTGCCCCTGCCCTTGCCCCTGCCCTTGTATTTTGATCTTTTCCGATTTAATTATCTTCCTTGTAACGATATAAGGATAAACGAATTCGGAAAAGATGAATTAATTCGGGCAAGGGCAAGGGCACGGGCAAGGGCACGGGCAAGGGCACGGGCAAGGGCAAGGGATTGAATTATGCAAGACGTCTAATCCGGATCTGCGTATCCAAATTCGATCAGATCATTTCCAAAATACTGGTTGAATAAATTGATGTGTCTTTCGGTAAAATAATCTTTCCACGATCCAATCTGACCTGACCGAAATGTCCCAAGTCCATGCCATCCAAAAAGATTATCTGCAATGTACTCCAGCTGTTCATTTGATATTTGAATATGGAGAAAACCGGCCAAATTGCGCAATTCAGCCATTTGCACCTCCTTTGAGCCCTGTCCTTTTTCTCCAACCAGATTTTCAAAATAAGTGGTATAGGAGTCTTCAAATGACATCCAGGGGAGTCTCAGTTTAAAGAAGTCATAGGGGACTTGAACCCCATACTTTTCTCCCGTGATCATCTCTTCGATCTGCTCTTCGAAACTTAAAAGCCCAAAGGGGAAATCCATCCGCAACGTTCTATATTCCCAATGGCGTTCCCGAATATAAAATAATATGGAAATCAGTTGGTCTCTTGGATCCCGCAAAAGAAAAATAACCTTATACCCCCCCTCCTGAAAAACTTTGACAATATGTGGTTCTGGGAATGCATGCATATGTAAATACTTGCCTTCTGCGGCGGCGGTACGTAAAAACCCCTCTATATCTGTTGTTGAACGGGAACGATCCCACACATGGATCACTTTTTTTCCTGTCAGGAAGGTTATGGTTCTCGTCAGTAAATGCGTTCCCGCTTTTTCCGGTGTAATCACGACAAAATTCTCGGTTGCTGTCAAAGTGGAGAAAAAAAGTAAAAGAAGAATCGTATATAGATATTTCAAGAGGCCTCCTTTTTCCCCTGTTTTATCATAAATGGATAGTTTTTGAAAAAATATTTTTTCAAAAATTAAAGCGTTTCATATCATATGCTTACCAGGAAAGTTGTGGCAAAGAAAGTAGCCAGGCCGTCTCGACTTAAGGTGATGCTCAATTCAGCTACAAATGCGTGAAAAATTTAAATTAGGCGGATAACATGATTCAAAAGTTAATGATAGCGATTGTTGCTTGTTTATTCTGTAATGCCAGTATTGCATGTGCAGACAATGTAGGTCTTTTAATTATGGCAACGGGGAAATATATTGTTTTTGTAGAACCGTTAATCAATTCGGCAAAAACTTTTTTTTGCAAAAATCATCAAGTCACCTATTATGTGTTTACCGACGGGTATTTGCCACCGGCAGAAAATGTCGTATGCATCTATCAGCCAAAACTTGGGTGGCCTCGGGACACCATGATGCGTTATCATACTTACCTTTCGCATAGCGATTTATTTACATCAGAAGATTATCTATTTGCGTGCGATGCAGATATGCTGTTTGTCGATACTGTCGGCGATGAGATCTTAGGATCGCTTGTCGCTACTCTATCGCCCGGCTTTACCTTCGGCTCACCTTATCCCCGGAGCCGGGGCGCTTATGAGACAAATCCTTTGTCTACAGCATGCGTGCGAGATGATGAAGGGAAATTGTATTTTGCCGGCGGCTTTTATGGAGGGACAACTCAAGAAGTTCTCAAAATGCTTGAAACGAATGTGGCTAATATTAATCAGGACCTCGAGATTGGACTGATAGCAGCAGTGCATGACGAAAGCCACTGGAACCGCTACTGCATCGATCATCCTCCCACAGTGATCTTGTCCCCTTCCTATTGCTACCCGGAGAACTGGCAGATCCCTTATACCAGAAGATTGCTGGCTCTGGATAAGAATCACGTCGAAATGAGGAAATAAAACGAACTGGAGAAAAATGATCCGTTTTCTACAATTATTTTTTGTTTTCTTTACATCTTCCCTATTTTTTTATCAAAGTCTGGTCAGCTTTGATAAAGTTGTCATATGGGGACATAAGTTGCATTCCCACACACATTCGTATATTCATAGTGGTTTTTATACGGCCTTCAAGAGACTTGGGTATCCGACCTGCTGGTTTGACAATGACGAAAATGTTGCAAGCTTTGATTTTTCCCATACCCTTTTTATTTCAGAAGGACAGGTGGATGAAAAGATGCCTTTAAGGCAAGATTGCCTTTATCTCATACATAACCCTGTCTTGCATGCTAAATATGAAGGGCTGAAAATTGCATATTTCCAGGTATATACAGATGATGTTCTTTCTCTTCCTGATCTTTTGCAAGTAGACAAATGCATCTATTATGACATATCTGGAAAATGCATATATATGCCGTGGGCAACAGATCTTTTCCCCGATGAAATTGACCAGATAAAAAACGATCTTGCATCCGTAGAAAAACAATCAGTAGTGTATTGGATAGGAACGCTTGGTGAGGGGCGGTTTGGAAATCACAATGAAATTGCCCCTTTTGCTTTAGCTTGCAAGGAAAATGGGATCGAGTTTACATCGCCAAATCCGTGGTCGACAGGAATTTCCCTTGAGGAGCACCGAAGAATGATAGGGATTTCCTATATGGCTCCGGCAATAGTAGGGGAATGGCAAGCTAAAATTGGATATATTCCTTGTCGCATTTTTAAAAACATTAGCTATGGGCAAATGGGAGTCACTAATTCTGCCCGTGTTTATGAATTATTTGAGGGAAGGGTTGTGTATAATCCCGATACCTATCAGCTATTCTATGACGCCCGCAAAAGATTAGAAACATTTTCTCTTGATGAACTGCATGACTTAATGGATTTTGTAAAAGACAAGCATACCTATCTCAACCGTGTGCAAACTATGCTCGACTTTTTAAATCTCCTCGGTTATGATGATTTGTGAAAAATAACCTTAAAAAAAGGATCTGTTATGATTATTGTTCAAATTGCGGGACGTCTTGGAAAAGACCCTGAAGTGCGCTTTACGCCATCTGGCCAAAAAGTGACTAAATTAGTTGTTGCGACCAATGTGTACAAAAATGGAAAGGAAGAAACTGTATGGTGGAATGTCTCTCTTTGGGGAACCCGGTTTGACAAACTCGTTTCCTTTTTAAAAAAAGGTTCTGCAATTATTGTCGTGGGAGAAATGAGCAAGCCGGAAATTTATACTGATAAAGAGGGACGTCCTCAGGTTTCCATGGATATGAATGCAGACATTGTCAAATTCATGCCTTCGAGCGGCGGCGATCCATCAAAACAAGAACAGGCAAATACCCAAACCGGACATGCCCCTTCCCAACAAAATGTTACCCCTTATGCAGCCGGGGCAAACACTAAAGAGAGCCATAACCCGGGCGAGCCGGCAGGTTTCAGCAACCGTCCTGCTTCAAATTATGGTCAGGCAAACAACTACGGAAACGAATATCAGGACGAACAATTACCATTTTAGGCAGGAGATAAGGCTATGGATATTTCCCATGTCCCTTCAATGAAAGGACGTAAAACCGCAGGATTGCTCGTCATCCCTTTTGTAAAAGGGGCGAAGCATGCAGAAATGGCTGTGAAAGACGAACTTTTAAGCCAATATGTTTCCCTGCCGATTGCAACACATGATTTTACAGGAAAAGAAAATGAACTGATCGTCGTTTACGTTGAAGGGCAGCCGGAAAAGCGATTTGCTCTGCTGGGGCTCGATTCGTTAAAAGAGTTGACTGTGGAGAAATTACGCAGAGCTTCAGCTTGCAAAACGATGTGCATCCATTGCCGAATCGGTATATTTTGTCCGCGATCTTGTCAACGGCAATGCCGATGATGTCACTCCGGAACACCTTGCGAATGTCGCATTAAGCCTTGAGAAGGCCGGTTCCCATATTAAAACAACAGTCTTTGATAAAAAAAGGATTGAAAAAGAGAAGATGGGCCTTTTGCTTGCTGTCAACCGGGGATCTTGCCGCATGCCTTGTTTCTTTATCATTCTCGATTATCGTGGAAATCCTAAA
>JABDCW010000039.1 GCA_013287905.1 Chlamydiota bacterium
TTGTCAATATTTTTTAAAAGTTATACATTAAATTTTTAGTCATACACAAGGGGGCTTAAGATGTACTCCATGAAATCGTGTTTACTTACCTTCTCTATTATTTTTTCCTGTGGAATATCTGAAGGCTATTCTATCGGGGGTTCTTCCGGCAGCATTCCTTCCCCTGAAGCAAACTTTCATTATGGGACAGCAGGGTTTCAGGAAGCCCCTACAACCTGGTATACAATCAGTACAAATTCGTACCCCAATACCGTTTTACTGTCCAAATTCCGCAACACTGGGACAACTTATGGTAAGATTTCTCTCACACCGACAGGCTTGACTGTTGAGGAGCCGGGAAATTATTGCATTACTTTTCAGGCTGCTTTGTTAAATCCGGGAAAAGATACGATTTTGGTCCCTGTTGTCCTTGCACTCGATGACTGGTTCGATTCCAATGACCCGCAAGTTTGCGATATTGCCACAATGGCGCCAAATGTTATCGGGGACGTGCATGCAACAAAAACAGTGAAGAATATTATGCCGGGCACAACCATTTCGCTTGTGATGGCAAATGCCGGAGCTCCCCTGCCCCAAGAGGTGACAGTCGTGCTTGGATTGTCGCATCTGTTTTCTTCAAAGAAAGATAGTCCGGTTAAATTCATGCCCTATGAATCGGGAATTCAGACACAAACACATCTCTTTAACGAACGTTTTCTTTTAAAACATTACCTGGTAGGTCTCATTTTCCTTGTTTTTGATATCGAGGTCGTCTTTATGTATCCTTGGGCGGTTGTTGCAAAACAGATTGGCCCGTTTGCCTTTTATGAGATGCTCTCATTCCTGATCGCTCTCTTCATCGGTTTTATTTATGTGTGGCGCAAAGGGGGTTTGCAATGGGAATGAAGCAACCCAAGCGCACCCCTTTTTTTACCGCACCCTTACAACATTTAATGAACTGGGCAACAAGCAATTCTCTGTGGCCGGCACAATTTGGCCTTGCCTGCTGCGCCATCGAAATGATGTCCACAGCCGCAAGCCGCTATGATATGGCCCGTTTTGGCATGGAAGTGTTCCGGGCTTCTCCGAGGCAGAGCGACGTGATGATTGTTTCCGGAAGAGTGAGCCAAAAGATGGCTCCTGTCCTTCGAACGGTCTATGATCAAATGCTTGAGCCTAAATGGGTGATTGCCATGGGCGATTGCGCCTCTTGCGGCGGAATATATAATAATTACGCCATCATACAGGGTGTTGATAGAATTGTGCCTGTCGATGTGTATGTTGCAGGATGTCCGCCTCGTCCGGAAGCCCTTCTTCATGGGTTGCTCATGTTGCAGGATAAAATTAAAAATAAAACCCTTCCGAACGAAGCTCATCCCAAACTTCGGGTGTTGTCATGAACCTGCAAGAAACAAAGCTGCAGGAAATGCGCGCTTCGTTTGGAAGCACTATTCTCAAAGAATGGCAAAATTTTGGCGAAACGACCTTTGAAGTTGGGGTTGCGCAATTGATCGCCATTTTAGAATATGCAAAAGATCCAAAATATGCAGGTTATGAAGTATTAATGGACCTGACTTGCATCGATTATCTGGAACCTGCAAGAAAAATGGAGATCGTCTATTGGCTGCACAATCCGGTAACATATCATCGTTTGCGCGTTAAAATACCCATTGACAGAGACGGGGCTGTTCCCTCTGTAACAAAATTGTGGCCCGGGGCCGATTGGTATGAACGGGAGATCTACGATCTATTTGGGGTTGTTTTTGATGGCCATCCCGATTTAAAGCGCATTTTAATGCCGGACGACTGGGTAGGGTACCCCTTGAGAAAAGACTATGCCCTTACCGAAGAGCCTGTGGAATTTAAATTTGGCGTTGAACCAAAAGTACCCTCGCAAATCATTTAAAATGAACACAAGAAATATGAACCAAGAAATGTATGGTGCAACCCAAATCGATGACTTGATGGAACTCAATATGGGCCCTCAGCATCCATCGACGCATGGGGTTTTACGGATCAAGCTTCTTCTCGATGGGGAAAAGATTGTTTCCGCCGAACCTGTCATCGGATATTTGCATACGGGTGTGGAAAAGGAGTGTGAAACGAGGACGTACGCTCAGGTATTTACTTTGGTCGACCGCCTCGACTATCTTTCAGGGCCGGCTGAGGAGCAGGTTTTTGCCTCTTGCGTCGAGACCTTGATGGATATTGAGGTCCCGGAACGGGCTCAAACGATCCGGATCATGCTGCTGGAACTGGCACGTATCGGCAGCCATCTGCTTTGGATTGGGACAAGCGCCCTTGAATTGAATATGTCTTCGATCTACATGTATTGTTTGACCGAAAGGGAAAAGATCCTCGACTTATTTGAAGGATTGTCGGGAGCGAGGATGTTTCCCTCATTTTGGCGTATCGGAGGGCTTGCCAAAGATTTAAATCCCGAATTCATTACCGCTCTTCGCCAATTTATTCAATCATTTCCCCCCACGTGGAAGGATCTGGAAAATCTGTTAAAAGACAACTATGTGTGGTGCACCAGGTTACAGGGAATTGGCATTATCGATTCCGGGCTTTGTAAGCAATATATGTGTACCGGGCCCGTTTTACGGGGCGCCGGGGTGGCTTTCGATATCAGAAAGGTCTATCCCTATCTGGGCTATGAAAATTATCAGTTTGATATTCCCGTTTACCCCCAGGGCGATAGTTATGCGCGTTACCGGGTCAGAATGGATGAAATGATGATCAGCTTGTCTATCATCGAACAGGCGATCAAACGTTTGCTCCCCGGGCCCGTGATCACAAACAACCGAAAAGTAGCTCTGCCGCCACGTTCAGAACTTGTGAAAAGCATGGAGGCTGTCATTCACCAGTTTAAATTGGTGAGCGAAGGTTTTTCTCCACCATCTGGTGAAATCTATCGATGTGTGGAATCGGCAAGAGGGGAGCTGGGGATGTATCTTGTCAGCAGAAATGGGAACAAGCCGTACCGTTTGCGGGTCCGCTCGCCATCTTTTCCCCATATGCAGATATTAAAGAAAATTCTTCCCGGGCTTCTGATATCCGATGTTATCGTGGTTATTGCTAGCATGGACCCCATATTAGGAGATGTTGACCGCTAATGCTTACGAAAAAAACCAGACAGTCGATAGTAGATTTGCAAAAAAACTATCCGGAAAAACGATCTGCACTTATCCCAGCCCTTCATTTGGCTCAAAGCGATCATGGTTTTCTTCCCCGGGAAGTGCAGGAAGAAGTGAGCGAGCTGTTCGGAATCGATGTCAACGAGGTCAATGCCGTTGTGACTTTTTATGATATGTTTTTTGAAAGGCCTGTGGGAAAGCATGTGATCCATGTATGCAAGAACCTTTCCTGCATGCTTCGCGGTTCTGACGAATTGCTCTCCTGCCTTTGCAAAAAACTGGGGGTGGTTCCAGGCGGCACATCGCCGGACAATGAGTTTACCGTGATTGCTTCCGAATGTCTGGCAGCTTGTGATCTGGCCCCTATGATGCTCGTCGATGATCAGGTGGTAGGCAATGTCAAGGAAAAGGACCTCGACTCGATTTTAAATGAGGCTAAAAAATCACATGGCCACCCTTGCCCTGTATATGATCATGAGGGGCGCACTGATGAATGAAACGCGCGTGTTAACAGCTTATGCCGATGTCCCCAATCAGGACCGCATCGAGACATATGAATCCAATGGGGGCTATCAGACGCTGAAAAAAACGATTGGAAAAGCCACCCCAAGTGATCTTGTGTCTATCGTCAAGCAATCGGGGCTTCGCGGAAGAGGGGGAGCTGGATTTTCTACCGGCACAAAGTGGGGGTTCATTCCAAAAAACGGCGGGCCTCCCTACCTGGTCTGCAATGCCGATGAAAGCGAGCCGGGTACTTTTAAAGACCGTTATTTAATTGAGCATGACCCCCATCAGTTAATAGAAGGAGTCATTCTGTCATCCTATGCTATCGGCGCCAATCATTCATTTATTTACTGCCGCGGCGAATTTTATGAAGGGATCAGAAAATTGACAAGAGCTTGCCGGGAAGCAAAAAAAAAGGGATATCTGGGGCAAAATATTTTAGGTACCGGGTATTCATTGGAAATTGTTGTTCATCCGGGAGCGGGAGCCTATATCGCCGGGGAAGAGACAGCGCAACTTAACTCTTTAGAAGGATACCGGGCAACTCCCCGGCTGAAACCTCCTTTTCCCGCAGTTTCAGGCCTTTATGGCAAACCGACGATTATCAACAACGTCGAAACGCTCTGCAATGTAGTCCATATTGTCAAAGAGGGAAGCGAATGGTTTAAAAAAATGGGTACCCAGAAAAGCTCAGGAACAAAGATTTTTCAGATAAGCGGCCATGTACAGAAGCCCGGGTGTTATGAATTTCCTTTGGGTGTCTCTTTGCGGGCTGTGGTGGAGGCTGCCGGAGGAATGTTTCCGGGCCGTTCCTTCAAAGCTTGCTACCCCGGGGGATCGTCTTGCAATTTATTGACGGCAGAGCATCTCGACATTGCCATGGATTTCGAAACTCTGGAAGAAAAAAAGTCGGCGCTTGGGACAGCTTCCATTATCGTCATGGACGATTCGACCGATATGGTGAAAGTCGCCCACCGCTTAATGCAATTTTATCAAAACGAATCGTGCGGCAAATGCACCCCCTGCCGCGAAGGAACGCGTTGGACGGTCCAGATATTAAGCCGCATTTTAGACGGGAAAGGTACAGATGCCGACTTTGCTGTGATCGATGATATTTGCCATTTTATGGGGGCCAATTCATTTTGTCCTCTTGCTGCCGGAGCTGCCCCCCCTATTTTAAGTGCGATCCGGGAATTTAAGAGTGAATTTGAAAAGTATATAAATAAAAATCCAAACCGGTCTAACCCTCAAGTAACAACATGATTCATTTTACTATAGATGACAGAAGCCTATCGGTGCCGAAGGGAACGACAGTCTATCATGCGGCAAAACAGCATGGGATCGACCTGCCCATTTTCTGCTACCAGGACCGGATGCCGCCATTTGGCGCTTGCCGCGTTTGCCTCATCGAAGTGGAAAATATGGCAAAATTGCAGACATCGTGCACTTTGGAGGCGGCTGAAGGGATGCGCGTGAAAACAAACACGCAGGCAGCAGTGGAAGGGCGTGAAAAAGTTTTGGAACTGTTGCTCATCAACCACCCTTTAGACTGCCCTATATGCGACCGGGGAGGGGAGTGTCCGCTTCAGGATCAGACGATGAAATATGGGCCTGGTACAAGCCGGTTTGTTGAAGAGAAACGGCATTTTAAAAAACCGGTCTCTCTCGGGGCTGTTTTAATGCTCGACCGGGAGCGTTGTATTGTTTGTGCCAGATGCACCCGTTTTAGCGATCTTTTAGCCGGCGATTCTGCACTCGAATTCAAGGAAAGGGGATACAAAACGGAAGTGGGCACACCGGACAACCAGCCAGTCGAATCAAAATTTATCGGAAATACCATTGAAATTTGTCCGGTCGGCGCTCTGACGAGCCAGGTATACCGTTTTCGCGCGAGGCCTTGGGATAATACTTCGACAAAAACTACATGCACTCTTTGTCCTGTAGGCTGCAGCGAAATGCTCGATTCGCGCGATGGGGAGATCATGAGGACAAGGTCTTGTGAAAACTCGAGCGTCAACGATATGTGGCTTTGTGACAAGGGGTGGTTTGGGTACGAATTTATCGATCATCCCGACCGCCTGACAACTCCTTTGGTCCGCGACTTTGGCCATTTGAGACCGGCTTCGTGGGAAGAAGCGATCGGAAGAATTGCGGACAATATTATTAAAGCAAGGCCTCACGGCAAACTTGCCGGTTTTGGCGGCAATCCTTTGACTGTAGAAGAAAATTATCTGTTCCAAAAACTGATGCGCGAGGGGGCTTATGTCAACCATGTCGATCACCGGATCGGAAGCCTTGCCTTAAGTGAAGAAGAAGAGGGCTTACCTCCCGGCATGGAAATATCGATCGGGGAGTGTGAGCACCTTTCCTTTGCTGTCCTTTTAGGGCTTGATTTGACCGAAGAGTTCCCCGTAATATGGCTTCGACTGCGACAAGCAATTAACTCCGGGGCAAAAGTATTGTTTTTTGGGCACTATGAGCCCGAAATTGCCAAACATTTGACAAAGACCACTCTCCACCAGCCAGGAAAAGAAAGGGAGATATTAAAGCAATACCTGCCCCAAATCTCAGAGCTTGCCCAAAAAGGGAAGGGAGCGCTATTTGTAGGCAGTCAATATCTGAATACTTCCCATCGAAAACAGCTGTTAGCCTCCCTCCTTGAACTAAGGTTAAAAACCCCGCAGCTTTCGCTAAATATTTTGGAAGGGCGCGGCAATAGTATGGGGGCAAGGGTTGCCGGCATGCATCCCTTTGGCGGAAGCGCCGGCGGACTCAGCGCATTACAAGTGATGGAAGAAGCAGCTAACGGCACATGGGATTATATCCATGTTGCCGGGTGTAATCCGGCGGAAAAATTTTCGGAAAGTTTATGGCTCTCTGCACGAAAAAACGTCAAGTGTCTGGTCGTTCAGGACATTTTTCTTACAGAAACGGCCATGTGCGCAGATGTGGTTTTACCCACCCTTTGTTTTGTCGAAAAGCAGGGGAGTTTTATTAATATTGCCGGTAAGACAGAAACGATCCGGCCGGGTAAAGAACTGCCGAAAGGTCTTTTAAGCGATGCCGATATTTTCACCCTGATTGCAAAGCGGTTGAATATCGACCTGGCCTTGGATAAGAAGCTTCAGGGGATGTTGCAAAGCGGTCATTGCCCGCCTGTCGACTGGAGTGGTTTTACTTTAAAGGCAGATGAGGTAAAGGTACAGGAGTCTTTGCCTCTGACAGCAATGTTTAGCAGAAGTTTATTTGATGAAGGGGTCAGAATGCGGCATAACCCCCATCTAATCAAATTAGCGAAAGAGCCCATGTTTCGTTTACATCCTCTGGAAGGGATTAAACGGGGCCTCCAAAATGGCCAGGCGGTTACAGTCACAGCTAACGGCTCGACCATTCAGGGAAAGGTTTGTCTGGATGAAAGAGTGGCCGCGCAAACGCTCGTCATTCCTTTGGGATTTCCTTCTCTTAAAGCCCAAAATCTTGGAATGCCGCTAATGAACGGGATTTCTTGTAAAATTGTAGCCAGTGCACCAGTGCGCGATAGCACTGCCTAAGATGGTAGCCAGGGCGTCCCCGCCCTGCTTAAGATGGTAGCTAGGGCTATCGCGTCCCAAAGCCTGTCCGGCTTCTAGTTGCACCAAACAGCAGAGAGTCTTCTAGAGAAATAAACAAATGGAAATGCATGCAGGCGACCGGACATTAAAACAAATATTTTAACCACAGAGGGCACAGAGAACACAGAGGGGGATTATACACATTTTTTTTTCGTGGATGCGAAAAAAAACAGGCTATTTCTATTTTGTCATCGGCAAAAAAGAAAACCTCTGCGACCTCTGCGTTCTCTGTGGTTAAATAAATTGTTTTAATGTCCAGTCACCTGGGAAATGCATGGGCATATGTTGACATAATAGTAGCCCGTGGGCTACTATTGAAATAGACAAGGCAAAGGAATATTGGCATGAATATTCTTTGCAGAGGAAGGAAAAACATGAGAAGACTTAGGAATCATAAAGAGGACTTAATCAAAAGATTAAGGGACCCGAAATATGCCTCTGCCTATTTAAAAGCATGTTTAGAAGAAAGTTTTGAAACAAATGACGTTGGTGTCTTTCAACTAGCTGTCCGCTATGTTGTTGAAGCTCATGGCGGAATGGCTGAAATATCGTCAAAAATGGAAGTAAGCCGGGAAAGTTTTTATAGAAGCTTATCTGAAAAGGTAAAGCCCAAGTTCTATACTCTTGTTAATGCTATTAAAGCATGTGGTTTGGAGCTCGATTTCCATCCTGCTAATAGCTGATCATAGAACTCACAAGGAAAATACAATACCTTTTGAAAATCCTGCTTATCGATCCTGTTTTTTTCTAGTCCTGTCCATCACATGATTTTAATCAAACAAATAAAAAAACTAAACTTTAAAGTTTATACTAAACGTTTGACAGGAATATAGAATTTAGTTATTGTACTATTATAAATATTATAAAATTAAAAAGGTTTTTATGCGATTACTCATCAAAAATCAAACAGTAAATTTAAATCCCGGTGAATTGGAACGGGCTGAAGTTTCTTTTTCTTTTCTTCATGGCAGGAAATTTAAAGTTGGCGGCAAGCCTTTAAGCTTAAATGAAGTTATCCAAGCCGTCACTAAAGAAGCCTTAAAACCAGAACAGGACAAAAAAGAATTACGAGAATGGGCCAAGGTATTTACCGAACTGACTGATAAAGGATACAAAAAATCTGAAGCCAAAGGGAATTTCCTTGTCATGCTCCTCGCTAAGATCAAGCATTACTTCTCTAAATCCGAACGCAACAAACTCTTAACAAACCTTAATGGCAGTCTGGGAAAACCCGATGAGCCAAAAAAGGAAGAGGGCATCTCATCTTCAGATCGAATAGATAGCATTAAGAAAACTGTCTCTGATGGACAGCCTGTAGGGCCTACTTTGGTTCAGGCAGACCCTTCCCGTTACAATCAAAATACAGCCAATGCAGAGGACTCTACCTCCTTAGGTTCGGGTACTGCTACAGATGCTGCATTAGATTCTATTGATCTGAAGATATTTAGCGCAGGTCAGGAAGAAATCGAGAAAGCTTTGCCTTCAGTTGAACGTCGTGATGTTGCTTTATGGCTTGCCGCAAAAATAACGAACACTTCTCTTTGTCGGGATTTAATAAGCAAAGGCGCTCCGCTTGATTTTCAAGATCCTTTACATGAAGAAACTACGTTAATCCAGGCCATCAAAACCTACAATGTTGAACTTGTCCGTATTCTTCTTCTGGCGGGCGCTAATCGTCAAAAAAAAAACGTGCTTGGAGAAAATGCTTTAACCATTGCTAAAAAGGAAGGTGATCATTTAACGACACACTTGAAAGTCATGGAATCCATCGGTCAACGTGACTTCCTTGCACCTTCTCAACTAAAGAAAATTAAAGAGATCATCTCTCTTTTGGAGGTTGTCGAAGCCTCCAAAGGGAAAGAATTAAGCCAAACTCCAGACGAATTCGCGAGCACAAAGTCCGACGTAAAGCCAACAAAACTTGGCAGTAATTCTGATCAAAATCTTTTCAAACCTTTCGATGAAAGGTTAAAGGATGCAGAAGATGCAGAAGAGGAATTCATGAGATGGGTAAAGAATGCAGATTTTCACGAGTTCAATCGCGCAGAATATGAACAGGCAGCTACTAAATTCAAGGCTTCATCACGTCAGAATCTTCCTCAAGTGGAAATGAAGTTACATTATCACGGGTTTCGTTTTGGTCCCGGCTTTTATTACGGGGAAATCACGGGTCTGAAGAAAGGTCTGAAGGAATATGTAGCCATCTCTCCTTTGGAGGGTATGATTCTAAACAAACAAAAGGAGATCGAGCCGGAAGGCAGCTGGCTTCCTTGTTCGACACCACATAAAGGTAGAGCTTCAGTAAAAATAACTGACAATAAAACTCATTACCCGCCAAGTGGAAGCATGACAACAGGTCAATACCTATCCAGTCTTGTCGATGACCTCGGTATATCACAAGGGGGAAGTAAGGAAAGTGAGGCTTATAAAATTTTGAAAGCATTGATCACCAACTATGCTCCAATGGTGAAAAATGAAATTGGAGATATCCAGTATGCAAGACTCAGGAAATTAATCCCAGAGTATCCTAAAAATCCTTAAAGAGAAATTTTTCGTGCGTCTGCTCATCAAAAATCAACAAGTGAATTTAAATCCCAACGAATTGGAGCAAGCAGAAGTTTCTTTTTCTTTTCTCCATGGCAGGAAATTCAAAGCAGGCCGTAAGGTCTTTAGCTTAAATGAGGTCATCCAGGCCGTCACTAAAGAAGCTTTAAAACCCGAGCAGGATAAGAAGGAATTAGGAGAATGGGCGAAAGTTTTTACTGCACTGACTGATAAGGGATATAAAAAAGAGGATGCGAAAGGTAATTTCTTTGTCATGCTGATTGCAAAGATCAAACATTACTTCTCCAGAAAAGAACGCGATAAGCTTTTAACCAGTCTAAATGGCATATTAGCAACATCCGTTCCTTTGAAATCAGAAGGCTCTGAACCCGACATAAAGCCGGCAATTCTTTCTGACACAAAGCCGGCAATTCCTTCTGACATAAAGCCGGCAATTCCTGAAGATATCTCCGATAAACATCTCTTTTCGCTCACTTGTGAAGAGATCGAAAAAGCCCTGCCATCAGTAAAAAATCAGGACCATGCTTTATGGTTTAGCTCAAAGATTGGCAACATTTCATTATGTAAAGAGCTTATTAAGAAAGGAGCCAATGTTAATTTTCGGGATCCTTTAAAGGGAGAAACTCCATTAATCAATGCTATCTACAATTGTAATACAGAACTTGTCCGCTATCTTCTCGAAGCCGGAGCTCAAAGCAAGATCCGAGACGATTCAGGAAATGACGCCCGCGACACTGCAGACAAACGATATAATTCTCTCATTAGACGATTAGAACAGATAAGGAATGAGGGATCTCATAGCTCCGTATTAGAAAATGAGAAAAAAAATTGTGAAAAGGTCATTTCTTTTTTGAAGGCTGTCGAAGCTTATAGTGGAATAGGTGCTAAACCTCAAGATTCCTCTGTTTCGCTCTTTATTCACGTGTATTTGACCGGTAATGAAGCTGATTTGGATAAAATTAAAAAAGTGTTGCCTTCTATCAAAGATCCAGGGGCTGCCCTTTGGTTGGCTATAAAGGTAGGAGATTTTCCTTTATGCAAAGACTTACTAGAAAATAGGGATGCTAATGTGAATTTTCAGGACCCTATACAAGGTAATACTCCGTTAATTCGTGCTGTCATGTCCCGTAATACTGAACTTGTCCGGTATCTTCTTAAAGCTGGGGCCGATCGCACAATACAGAATAAATCTGGAGAAAATGCCCTTTTCTGTGCTCATGAAGAGCACAAATATTTCTTGGGTCGGATGGAATTTATAAAGGGGCAAGGGAAGCGTAGCATCGCAGTAGAAACAGGTAAAAGATCATATGAAGAGATCCTCTCTCTTTTGGAGGCTCCTGTCGAAGCTTCAAGTGGAATAGAATCTAAACCCACGTAAAGCAAGAAATCCCTGAATATCCCGAAATTCCAATGAATAATAAGAAGCTGATTCAAGATTATTGTCTCTTATGGACGCCATGGACGAAATAGCTAAGCTGGAATTGTCCACGTAGTCTATCTCGCCTTAAAAAAAGACTTATTTCTCACTATCAGATTTTTCCTCAGCCTTTTCCACTTTTCCCTTGTCTGAAGAGTCATTAATCTCTTTTAGATAATCTTCATAGTACTCATAATTATTAGGATGCTGTTTATTATATTCCCGGATCATCTCGCACTTTTTGCAAACAGGGCCTGTCTCTTCTTCTGCATGGATCGGTGCAGCAGAGAAAAGGAGAAAAAGTACACAAACCCACGTGAATAAATCTGCTTTACTATTTGCATAAGTATTTTTTTTTGGCATAAACATCCCCTATTTTATAAATTTTCATCGATACGCTTTGTACAGTCAGGCTCCAGCTGCCCATGTTTATCGTAGCAAAGCTGTATAACCCAGCCGAATTCTTTCCCGGGCCATTGCCCTTCCGGCAGCAGTTGCTTAGGGTCAGCCCCAAGGGCTTTAAGAAGGTCCGGGATTTGGCCATGATGCCAACAGATTAAGATGGTTTTATCCGCACTATTGGATTGCAATAGTTTTGCAAGCTTCTGGGATTCATCTTCATCATAGGGCATATTGACCGGCAAATTAAGCGCCTGGCTTAATGGGGTGATTGTCAAACGGGGCCGAATGCTGCTTTTACTGTCTTTGGCGGCATAGAGGGCATCTATATGAACCGGTTTGTCATTCACCATATAGTTTTCGAAATAACTGACATATTCCTCTGCCCGTTTGTAGCCGGCAGGAGACAGTCCTATGCCATTGTCCGGTTTTTCGGCATGCCGAATAACCAAAATAACCGCATTTGAAAAACCCGAATCGGAATTTTTCTTTGACTCTGCAAGGATAGGCAAGCTTGAGATAAGGACTGCGATACATGTGATGAAAGTATAAACCGACTTCATGAGGTCCTTTTAAATATTAATGCATATTGTAGTTCAAATGATTGATGATCCAGATGGAAAAAAAGATGATGATAAAAATAATCGAAGCAGTGGAAATAAAAACGCTTAAATTCCAGTAAAAATCTTTAGTTTGCCATACATCGATAAAACAGACCAATTGGATCACAGACTGTACAAGAGCCAGGAAAAAGATCAGGTTTGGGGCCGGCAACGTGCTGCCTGTAAATGAATCGGGATATAAAATAATAAAATAAGCGATCAAAGTCAAAATCACCGACCCGATAAATCCGCTTATCCGTATACCTGTTTCATGGCTCATCATAACCTTGCATCCTTCTAAGTTAAATACCCAATCCCGTAAACAACGGTAAAAATAAAAATCCAGACAAAGTCAAGAAAGTGCCAAAAAAGACTCATCCGAAAAATCCGGGAAATGGCGTGATGGTTCAATGGGCGTAAAAGAATACGGAGCATCATGACCACCATCCAAAGAAGCCCAAAGAAAATATGGAGTCCATGGGTCCCCACCAGCGTAAAAAAAGAGGAAAGAAAGGCACTTCTTTGCCAACTGGCATCTCTTTCCACAAAATCGATGAATTCGTGTATTTCAATGTAAAGAAAGGATACACCTAAAAGAAATGTGATTGCGAACCAGACAAGAGACCAGTTCTTTACATGACGATGGACCGCAAGCATGCCCAAAGAACAGGTAAAACTGCTGGTGAGCAGGATGAGGGTTTCCGCAAGAACAGAAGGCAAGTGAAACAGATCTCGTGCGGTTGGCCCCCCGAAGGTGTTTTTGTGCAAAACGACATAGCAGGCAAAGAGGGAAGCAAAGATCACAAGGTCGGTCATCAGATAGACCCAAAAGCCAAATATTTTTGTATCCGCGGTGTGTGTAATGTCCATTGCATCTGAAGGGTGTGCCATTTCCATTGTTTTCATCGATTCCTCGAATAATATGCTTTTTCAATTTTGGCAACTTCTTCAGCCGGCAATTCATATTCCAACTCATCATCGAAGGAGAGGGCAACAATACAGGCGATGGCCCCGATCAGCCCTGCAATGGCCAGCCAGATGATATGCCAGACCATGGCAAAACCGGCCAAAAACGCAAAAACCGAAATATACAAACCCATCCCTGTGTTTTTAAAACATTCGAGGTCGTGGTAGTTTGTGCTTGGCTTCCACCCTTGTTTTTTTAAGTCCCAAAAGGGTTCAGAGCTTGTAATAGGAGGAAGAACAGCAAAATTGTAGAAAGGAGGGGGTGAGTGAGCTGCCCATTCAAGGGTCCTGCCGTTCCAGGGATCTCCCGTGAAATCCCGATGTTGTTTTCTTTGTCTTATACTTTTTATCACTGCATAGACTTGGGTAAAGACTCCGCAGAGAATGCAAATAAAACCAATCAGGCATGTGATGTATAGAGGCTGCCAGCCTGTTGCCGAATCGTAGTGGTCAATGCGCCTTGGAGCCCCCATGAATCCCAAAAGATAAAGAGGGATAAAAGCAATAAAATATCCGATAAACCAAAACCAAAAAGCACGTTTGTCGAGTTGTTCATCGAGCGTAAAACCAAAAATTTTAGGGAACCAGAATGTAGCGCCTGCAAAAATCCCAAAAAGAGCAACACCCACGATCATGGTATGAAAATGGGCCACTAAGAATAAGCTATTATGTACCTGGAAATCAGCAGGAGGGGAGGCCATAAAAATGCCCGACATTCCCCCGATCATAAACAAGGTCAGAAAACCGATAAACCAGTACATGGGAGAAGCCATTCTGACCTTTCCTCTGTACATGGTAAGGACCCAGTTAAAGACCTGAACGCCGGAAGGGATAGCAATTAACATGGTGACAACCCCAAAAAAGGAATTGACATCGGGTCCGGCGCCCATGACAAAGAAATGATGAAGCCAGACCAGGTAGGAAAGCGCAGTGATCAGGATCGCAGCCCATACCATCGATGCATACCCCGAGATTTTTTTTTGTGAAAATGTCGAGACTATTTCCGAGAACATGCCAAAAGCCGGGATAACTAAAATATAGACTTCCGGGTGACCCCACATCCAGATGAGGTTCCAATACATCATCTGATTGCCGCCATTTGTGGTCGTGAAAAAATGCATTCCAAAGGTACGGTCCAGCCAAAGAAGCAGGGTGACAGCTGTCAGGACGGGAAATGCCGAGATGATCAGGACCATGGCGCATAAGGAGTTCCAGGTGAACAGGGACATTTTCATTAACGTCTGTCCGGGAGCCCGTTTTTTTATTATGGTAACCAAAAAATTGATCCCTGCAAGCAAACTGCCAAGCCCTGAAAGCTGCAGGCTCCAAATCAAATAGTCGACCCCTGGACTTGGATTAAACTGAAGCTCGGAAAAAGGTGCGAGGGCAAGCCAGCCGGTATTGGCAAAATCTCCGCCGACGACAAAAAATAAATTGATCAATATCCCTCCGGCTATCGTGAGCCAAAGACCTAAGGAATTGACAAAGGGAAATGCCAGGTCCCTTGCTCCTATCTGCAATGGGACGATCCAATTCATCAGCCCGAAGAAAAAACCCATAGTGACAAAAAAGACCATAATATCGCCATGGGAGGTGAAAATTTGTTGAAAGTGATCCGAAGTCAGATATCCGGATGAATCTGCGGCAATTGACTGTTGCAGCCATACCATTCCGGCATCGAGCATTCCCCGGAAAAACATGACCGATGCAAAGATCATGTACATCGTCCCAATTTTTTTGGGGTCGGTAGAGGTCAGCCATTCATGCCATAACCAATGCCAGCGTTCTGTTTTTGTCAGATAGATCGCGAGCGCAATGAGCATGCATATCATAAAGACTGTGCCGCCTATTGTATACCAGACGTGAGGGAGGGCATCAGAGGTTAGTTTACCGAAAAAAAAATCTCTCATAATACCGGTTTACTTGGGTACATATATTTATGGACGATTTCGTGAAAAAGATCTTCTTTCACTTGAGAAAAGAGAGTCATTGACCGGTCGATCGAAGGTTTGAGAAGTTCATCGTAGGTTTTTTCTGTTAAATGATGAGGCGAATCCTTAACTTTTTCCACCCATTTTTCGAAGTCTTGTTTTGGTGTCGATGTGACCAAAAATGTCATATCCGCATAGCCTTCTCCATTGATTTCGACAGCTCTTCCCTGAAAAATACCAGGCCCTTGCGCCATTACATTAAGCTGCGTTGTCATACCTGTCATCGAATAGATCTGTCCGCTCAGTTGGGGGATCCAAAAGGAGTTCATCGGAGCGTTATCCGCAGTCAACTTGAAATGAATGGGTGTCCCTTCGGGAATGGTAAAATGGTTTAGCGTTGCGATTCCTTGTTCCGGATAAATAAACAGCCATTTCCAATCCATGGCAACCACTTGTATCGTAAGGGGAGGAACTTTGCTTTCGAGCGGTTTATAAGGGTTTAATTGATGGGTCGCTTCCCATGTGACGATGGCCATAACGACAACGACGACCGATGGAAGCCCCCACATCAGGAGTTCTCCGGGTATGCCAAAATGGTGGTCCGGATCATAGTTTGCCTGGTCGTTTTTAATGCAATATTTCCAGACAACGGCAAATAAAAGGAAATATGTTGGCACAATGATGACCAGCATGAGCAGGATATTTGTGATGATCAGCTCCAGCTCGGAATGAGCGATCATTCCCTTTGGCTGAACCACGAGTGCATTTTCACTCATCAGTACGACTGTAATGCCAATCGCACCGGCTATGACTGCAAGAAGGCCGATTAAGAATTTTATTTTCATCTGTACTTTTAAGTGAATTGTGTTGTGCCCAGGCACTGTTCTTCAATCTAGCATTTATCACTTAAATTTAAAAATAATTTTTTAAAAATTTGCTTGCGGACTATAGCAAAGAATCGAAAGAAGGTTGATGCAGAATTTTGCGGCTGGTATATACTAAGACACAAAAACAGTAATCAAAGGCAAAAGATGAATGCTTTACATAACAATGTTGTTTCCTTTCCCCTTTCCCATGCAAGTTTTTCATCGTACAATCCCATTAGTGAACAGGATGCCTTAAGCAGTTTACAGGATTTGTTTAATAGAGCAGGAGAGAGGCATAAGGATAATGAAAGACTAGTAGCTCATGTAGAAAAAAGCACAAAGGTTTGTTCAGTAACGATTACCCCATTTCAGGATTTAGAGATGGCTTTCACAGCGCTCATTGAAAAAGTAAATAAAAATTGGAAGAATTTACATAATGACTCCCGATTTAACTTTTTTAAAGAATTGATTGGCTTTAGGTTACAATGGATAAAAGAGGGCAATGAGCGGATGATTAAAATCGAGGAAATAGAAAGAAATTATTCGCAATCGCTATCTTTTTTACCAAATGTACTTCAAACGCTCGTCAGGCAATATTCCAGTAAGAGTTTTTTTCTTAAAACATTATCAAACGATCATCGTGTTCTTGATCTTTCCGGATTGAATGTAACAGATGATATGCTCGAATCATTACCGCAAGGCCTTCGTATTCTCGATCTTTCCCAATGTACAGGGCTTACAATGTGTGCAGTATTAGGAGGCATTGATCCTCCGCTTGAAAAACTGACTCTTCCGGATGGTACGGAACTGGCAGGTGAAGAAGCCATACAAAAGGCTTGCGGAGACTACTCAGTTTACAAGTTTCTCTAAAATAATTATATAAAAAATACTTGAATTTAAATGTATATATTGTTATAATTAGACTACAATCTAATTTATTTTATAATTTAAAATACAAAAATATTAATTAAAGGAGTAAAAAATGAATGTTTTTCCATTAGCAAGCAACACACCTTCTTTTCCAGCTTACAACCCAACGAGTGAAGAGGAAGCTTTAAACTGCTTAGAGGATTTTAACAATAGAGTACAAGCGATGCATACTATCCGTACGCAACTTGTAGATCAAAGAGTGCAAAAAACCCGTTCATTAATGATTATCCCGATTCAGAATGTAGAAACAGCTTACGATACACTCATTGGAAAAATAAGCAAAGATTGGCAGAAATGGTATGATGGAGGAGATGCCCCATACGTAAAATTAACTACCCTAATTTTTCAAAATTTACGATCGATGAAATTTATCGATGTTATTTTTAATGAACGGCAGGAAATGGCAAAAACATGTTCTCAGGCGTTATCATGTTTACCAAGTGAGCTTCAAATTCTCGTTAGAGAATACTCCGATGTAATATATTTTCTTCAAAATTTATCAGATAATCATAGGATTCTTGACCTTTCTGGATTGAATTTAAATGACTCAATGTTCCTTTCAATGCCAAAAGGCTTACGAATGATTAATCTTTCCCGGTGCACAGGGCTTGCCGAGTCTGAATTAATAAGAAAACATCATTTTCCTGAGCTTGAAGAAGTTATTCTTCCAAAAGGTGCGGTACTAAAAGGTAAAGACGCCATACTAAAGGCAGAAAAAGACTTCGAAACCAGACGACGTACGGAGAATTTCATTCGTCTAGAACGAGTATCATAAAAATTGGGAATCCAATAACACTGAGAGCCTGCCTCCTGAAAACTAAATTCTGAAAAGATTAGAGAATGGTTTGTGGTTCTTCCACCGATATGCGCCAAAATCACGCCTGTCTGTCGATACGATCTCACCATGCCCTATTTGTAGTTGGTGGAGAGGTCTTGTGGACCTTCTATGCACCCCAGGAGACCACTTTCTTCAAATAATTGCAGTGAAGATTTTGTTGGCTGTTCGTTTTTGGTTGTTGTGTACATGAAATGAATCGCTTGAGAAACAACAGAAGTAGTATTATCCAGATCGAGCGAGGACTTTAGAAATTCGATCTCGCGACTTAATTCATCACTAAGTCTCACTGTAATCACTCTGGTCTTCATTAGGATCTGCTTGTTTAATATTACATATTTTAATACGCGATTGTTCTTTTGTCAATTAGACTTCTTGCATAACAGCAGTTCCCGCAAATAAAATTTTTGATTAATTTT
>JABDCW010000040.1 GCA_013287905.1 Chlamydiota bacterium
CCATTAAACCAGGCACCCCTTCTATAATGATACCCGCCACAATACATGGTTTTGATGAATCGGAAGCTAAAAACCGATGACTGTCCTGTCCAATTCCCGTTCTCGATCGTTGTTTCATGAATCTTAAAATCCTCTATATTTTTCATTTAGAACCATCACATTCTCATTTTACACATTTTTTTGCAACCAAAGGCAGCTTTGACAGGTGACCGGACATTAAAAAATATTTTAAACACAGAGGCACGGAGAACACAGAGACAAGAAGAAAAGCAAGATTATGATCATGATCAAGATCGAGATTAAGATCAAGACTTGGCTTATAGCCCTCGTTTTGAGAAAATTTTATTTGATAAAAAAAACATAATCTGTTATGATGCGCCCGGATTCAAAAACAGGAAAAATTCAGCTTATAGGACCTTAGTTTGTTATGCTAGATTCAAGATTCAATGACCATCTCAGCCCGATGATCAATTCCCCCTATGGGGAGGATTATAATTCTTATGCGAATAAAACAACCCCTGCAAAAGAACTTAAGTCCCCTATGGTCTCTTTCCCTAAATACACACCGCCAAATGCCTCGCATTGCCCCCCTTTTGTTCCTTATTATCCCTATATGCAGCCTCAAACCGGGGCCTCCTCCTTTGCAAGAACATGGTTTACCATTACCCCTACATCAATAACGAATACAAATGAAACAATCGGGTACACCCATTTACGCCATCGTTCGCAAGATGCTCCCCTGCCTCCATCAAATTTTGTCGGAATCTTTAAAAAGAATAAAGTAGCAAATCAGGTCGAATATATTTTAGAAGCAACATGGCGTGCAAGCCGCTCCACAAGCGTCATTCTCTATCGGATATTTAAAAATGGAGAGCTGGTCGACGAAATAGCCGCATCGGGTCCGTTGCTTTTTTCTCAAAATATCGGTACTAAAGACAGTATTCAAAAATATACGATTGTTTCCGTTAATGAAAACAATATCGAAAGCATGCCTATTAAGCTTAAAGTAATCCCTATCTGATACAGCGAACGTGATTCAAAAGTTGGTTTTCCTTCAAAAAAAAAGTTTTGTTTTTGTCATCCTCTCTTCTTTAACTTAAGGGCGGGGCGAGCCTTGGCATCCTATTACCCATAAGTCGCAAAATATCTGTCTATAACGTAACATCAATGGATAAACGCAGAGACGCAGAGGCGCAAAGACTAAGGAGGCAAGAGAGAAAGTTCAAAATTAAATCCTGTTTTCCTCGGCGTCTCAGCGTCTCCGTGCCTCTGCGTTGAATTGTTAATTAGACTTATGGGTAATACAATGGCTCAAGGCTCACCCCGCCCTTAAATTAAAACAAAAAAAACATTAAAACCAGGATTTTTCGTTTGAGAATAACCAAATTTTGAATTTACTTATGTATATGTAAAATTTTTAAATATTAATAAAAAAGTATATAATATAATTAAAGTATATAATATAATTAGTGTGTAATACAATGGTGTTAATATTTTAAGTTTGGTAAATATTATGGTAAGGTTTATTAAAGTAGTAAATGCGGTTGATAAAATTACAGATTGCATTCCTGGAGTCGCTACATTAAAAAATGCCGGGATACTTCTTTATCAGCGTGCTCATAAAGCAAATAACGTTGCTAAACCCCTTATTGGTAAAACATCCTGGAAAGATGATATCAAAATCCATATGTTATCGAAAGACCAAGTTTTGGCATTAGTTGCTATGAACCCGGTGTTCACCTCCCTTCTAACTGCATATTACATGCATGATTTTGTTGAATCCGTAAAGAACAACATAAAAAAACAACGGGAATCAAAAGCTGATGACGGGTACTTATTGAAAGCTTTATCAATGAATAATAAGAAACACCGTTATGAAGTGATAGCCCTGTATCTCGCCAGAAATCCCAAGCAGCCCGATGAAAAACTCTTACGAGCTTTTAACAAAGCTGTACAAATGAGGACACAAAGCCCGGAAGATAAGGCGGTATTTGACCTGATTTATCAATCAAGAAAATGGTCATCTGAATCAATAGCAGCTGTTCTTAAAAATGTAACTGACATAGAAACTTTCCAAGCGATCCTGGATAAATATAAAACCAATCTAAGCGCAACCCAGGCTGGTTCTATTTTAGCAGCACAAGCGTTGAACGGAAATGTGACCAATGAGTTAATCAAACTCATTCTCGATACTTTTCCAGATATAGACAAGGAAGCAGCCGGAAAATGCCTTCAAAACGTAAACAAACCATCAAATTACTATCAAATACCGGAAGACGAAAAAAAATGTCTCGATATCATACAGACTCTTTTTGATCGCTTTCCAGATATTGAAGACGGGTATGTCGATGCTGCAATTACTCATGCTGGCAAGGCAGGTTACAAGGAAGTGCTTGCATTTCTTGTGGAAAAAAAACCTCATCTTATTGATCAGCATTTAGCACAACTTACTGCCTACGCTGCAAAGCGCGGGGATGGGGAAATTTTCAACTGGCTGCTTGGAGCTTATAAGAGTAAGATCACTACACAAATGATCGGGCAGGCTTTAGCAAATACAGTAAAGGAATCCTATAGTGCAGGAGAAAGACAAGTGTTTTTAATCGGAAAAAAGTTAATGAAGGAATACCCAAATTTGCCGGGTAAGGATTTAGAACCAGCATTAGAGAAAGCTGCACAAAAAAACCTTAAATTATTTGGTGAGTTTTTAAATAATTTTCAGCAATTGAAAGCTGAAAATCTACAGGGTTTACTCGATAGAGCTGATTTGCTGAGTCAATCAAAATATCCATCTACAAACTGGTGTGGGGAGCAGATATCCCGTCTCATTCTAAAGAAATTTCCTGATATGAAACCGCAAGAATCCAATAGATAGCGCTAGTTTGATGCATCAAACTAGCGATAAAGTGAGGCTGATTAATCAAATACCCATTCTTGGGGCTTACCTTTAGGTGTCTCTATGTTGAAAAACATCCCGGCGGCTTCGACTGTAACCAACGTCCCACTTTCATCCACAGAACTCTCCGAAACAAAATCATATGGACCTAATTGGAATTTGTTTTCAGATGGCTTTTGTTCCTCTTGAACAAACGTCTTATTTTCACTTTCAGAATCTTTTGAGACAAGCGGACATGGACCAGTACCACACACATTTTTAGATGAAGGCGACCTGCCGCGTAGAGCCATCATCTGATCTTTAGGTAGAGGTTTATTCAAAACAACACCAAATTCATCATCAAAACATACAACTGGTTCTTCCCCGACAGCTTCACATTCTCCATCATCAAATGGACTCTGCGGGCTCAAATCCTTCATTGCAACCAATACACATTTAGGATCGTCAAACGGCTCTTTTAGCCCTTTTCGAGTTAATCTGCTCCATTGTTCCTTCATCTTGTACAGTTTTGTGATCCCAAGCGTTGTCACCACCCCAATTTTATCGACTACGCGAACTGGAAACGCATATTTTACATAATTCAGCAAAACGCCGCGATGCAAACTTAAAATCAGGCATTGTTCTTCTTCCGATGATAAGGCTTGAGTCAGGTCATTGAAATTTGTGAGGATGAATATCAAATAATATTTTAAATAAATATCGATGCATTGTTTCAAATACTCTTCATCTTTCTTTAAAAGAGTGAATCCAATTGCTTTAATCTCTAATTCAGTAATCTTCCCGACTAAATCGGCAATTTGTGCTTTCATGTCACTCCTGTTCAATAATCCAACAAGAACTCCCACATAAATTGAATTCTGAGGAAAAAGTTGATCGAATACACCGGTCAATTGTCCTCTGAATTTTTCCCTGTCGGCCAATTCATTTTTACTTAATGTTTTTCCTGGGCGGGAATGAAAACATTTTCTAAAATCGCTATGAGCTTGCTTAAGTGGTGCAGATTTCTCCAAAACGGTCACATAATCATGAAGAGATCTCCAGGCAAAATTGACACAAAGTTCAACAGTGTCATCAATCATGTCCTGCTCATTTTTCCAAATTTTCAATTTCAATGCCTGTTTGATTATCCCTGATAAAATTGACAATGGAGTAGAAATTTGTGTTTCCATCATCTTTAGCATCTCTTCAGAACTGCGATGAAAACCACTTATTTTGTTGACTACCATTTGCATGGAAAATGAAGCGAATAAATTCGCTTTAGAAAGATGGCGTTCACTGACACAAGTGCGGACAAAGGGAAAAAAGAGATGGGAATTATAGGCAACCACTTGGGAAACTAAACGACAGGCGCCTAAGGCTACTGGCATTGGATAGGCAGGAGAACTTAAGAAAAAATCGAACGCAGCGCCAGTTGCTATGTATTTCAACGTGCAAAAAGTATAGGTTTTTGAAAAATTACCCTTATTCCATAATTTAACCGGATTACCCGCTAATTTTAAGGCGAGTCCCCCGCCTAAAATAATTCCCGCTATATTACCAATTACATCGCCGCATTCAAAACCGGCAGTAGCCCCAAATGCCTTTAATTGTGTCCGGTCGGCATAAACTAATGTTATGATAGAGAATACCATCGCACAATTAAAAAATGCCATCGTATAGAACGATGTCTTTTTGGTCATCATATAAAGAGAACCGGTTACACTTGCAAATAACGGAATCAACAGGGAATATTCAGCAAGACTTTGTCCAAGTTCGCCTCCTCCATAACGTACAAGCTTTCTTCCCGCCCAGCTTCCATAGGAAGAACCTTTCAGATCGGCTAGAGTGCAAATAATTACCTTGCCAAGCAGGCTTCCTGTAAATTGCCGAACCGGAGGTACAATACGTTCCGTAAATACACTAAAACGTGTTTTCAAATCTGAAACTTGCGAAAAATCAGGACAGATTTCCTGAAACGACCACTGCCATGTTACTCCTGCAATCTCGAACATATTAACCCCTTGTAGGAAATTACCCTAGAGAACTATCTACGAAACCGTTTCTCCTCCGCACTATGCACTAACATCAAATAGGATTCATAACGTAAATGGGAAATTTCGCCCGCCTCCACAGCCCTCATCACGGCGCAATTTTCTTCGCGAAAATGGGAGCAGTCGGGAAATTGACACTTATGGCCGCAAATGAAAATTTCGGTAAAATAATCTTCGATTTCCTGTTTATTGAGGTTCCAGACGCCAAAACTTTTAATGCCAGGAGTATCGATGCAAAAACCGCCGAATTCCAAGGGGAGCAATTGGGCTGTCGATGTCGTATGAGATCCTTTATTCGTTTTATCGACGATCCCGCCGACAGCAAGAGTGTTGCCGGTCACACGGTTGATCAGCGATGATTTGCCAACCCCTGACTGGCCGGAAAACACGGAAATCTTATTTTGCATAATTTTTTTGAGTTGATCAAATCCCTCTCCGGTAATCACGCTCACACCGATAACCGGTATATTTAATTGAGGATATGTTTTTAAAATATCTTGAAAAAGTTCTTTTTCCTTGTGTAAAAGGACCCGGTCGATACTGGAATTTTCTAACATAAACAAATCGGTCTTATTGATCACTATGACCGGCTGCATATTTCCTTTTTGTGCAGCTATGATATAGCGGTCGATCAGTGCAGGCTTAAGTGGCGGAGAGAGTACGGAAACGGTGATCATGACCTGGTCCACATTAGCCGCAATGAGCTGTTCTTTACGTCGTGAAAGGTTTTCTGCCCGCGATAAAATAGAACGGCGCGGCTCAACATGGATAATTACCCCGTCCGTCCGGGAAATTCTTTCGATCAGGACAAAATCACCAACTGTCACAAGGTTTTTAAATTGTGTTTTCTCTTTCTTTAATACCCCCCTTAACACACAAGATAAAAGGCTGCCTTGAACATCTACAATAATGCCTTGAGAAGCTATTGAAAGAACAATTCCCCGCTCGCAATTTTCCGGCTTTCCCTTAAATTCTTTCGGCTGGTTAGCTTCTTTGCGAAGGTCGGTCTTTTTATATTTTGAACGATCTTTTGCTGAAATGAGTTTGCGTGCAATTTTTTTCGCTTTTCGCTCTTCCCCAAAATACTCATCCTCTACTTCACAATCGATCCATCGTTTCGGTGAATTTTCTGAAAGTTCCATGATTCTACCCTAACCAATACATCATCATGCTCCCTGCCACCCCCACGTTGAGGGATTCCACCTCTTTATTCATGCGAATAGTCAAAGGGCGGCATACTTGCCTGGTTGTTGCAGATGGGCCTGTCGATTCATTACCAACCACAAGCAATATTTTTTCAGGGGCAGGGTGTTCCAAAAAATCTTCTCCCGATACATCGGCCACTATCGGCACTAATCCATTTTTTTCGGTCAATGTTTTTAACTGGTCCCATCTGCCAAAGGCAAGTGGCAACTGAAATGTCGCCCCGCGTGCAGACCGTAAGGCTTTATCGTTGAAAGGGTCGCAACATCCTTCTAAAAAAAATACGCCATCCCAGCCAAATGCAAGGGCCGAACGCAATAGTGTCCCGACATTTCCCGGATCGTTGACGCCATCAAGAGCTAAAATATGGCGTTTATTTAGCAAACTGTCAGCCTCCGGCATGGCAATTTCGGCAACAATGCCTTCAGGTGATTCAACGCCGGAGATCTTTTTCATCACACTTTCACTGACAATAATCGTCTCTTCGGCCTCAACCCCAAGCGGGATTAACAACTCATTGACAGTGGCGATCAATTTAAACCGCTTTGCACTCTTCAGTTCTGTGATCAGGGTCATCCCTTCGATAACCACAGTGCGGTGATCATGCCGGTAATTTCGGTTGATGCGCAATTTCACCAGATGCTTGACGATTTGGTGCTGCACGCTTGTAATAGTTCTTAATATCACTGGTATATCCATTGAGGCGTTTGTCTTAACATCACTATTACTTGGCCCGCCTCCTGGCAATCATGAAGGATGGCAAGCCGCTCTGCTTCTTTTAATAACAAACCCATCTGTATTCCGGGTGCAATTCCATATTCCTGCAGTTTCATGGCATTGACCAGGGGTAACTTTCTTTTATGTCTTTCAATATGTTTTGTCAATAATTTTATCCTCTTGTGATGCACCTCAAAAAATTCTGCGGGAGCTGGTAATCTTAATCCGATCAATTGCAAGGCCAGATCGCTTGCAGGGTGGGCATAAAGGTAAGTCCATGCAATCCGGTCAAAGCTCGTGCCGCCTTCGCTTTGAACTTGGGCCCGGACTGTAGCTAAAAACATCGCCAGCCTCATTTCTTTTTTGCTCGTGTGCAAATAACCTGAAAGCTCTTCTATCTCTTCAAAAGAAATGCCGGGAAATAACTCCATCAAATACCAAAGGGTTGGCATGTTTTTTGGAAATTTTGGGATATAGGCCACTCGTAATTTTATATCGTTCAAGTGAACATTATTTAACTGAGGAAAGATGATAGGCAACAGATTTAACCGATGCATTTCAATAAGCGCGTGATCAAAGTTGGGATATTTTACCATTTTGACAAATTCCTGCCAAATCCTCTCCATGGCAACAGCCGGAAATAAACTATCCGCATTTGCCACAATAGCCTCCTGAGTCTCAGGGTCTACGACAAACCCGAAACGGGCTGAAAAGCGAATAGCGCGGACCATGCGCAACCGGTCTTCATTAAAACGGGCATATGGATCGCCTATTGTACGGATCATTCGTTCCGTCAAATCTTTCCGACCATGTACATAATCGTAAATCGCATCTTCTAATGGATCATAAAACATTCCATTGATGGTAAAATCACGCCGTGAAGCATCTGCCTCGGGTGTGGAGAATTCTATTGAGGAGGGCTTTCTCCCGTCGATATACTCTTTATCCCGTCTGAAAGTCGCTACTTCGAATTGATGTCCATGATGAACGACGATAACAACACCAAAAGACAACCCTACAAGAATTGTCTGTGGAAAAAGAGCTAATATACTTTCTGGCGGGGCGTTTGTCGCAATATCGATGTCATCAGAGACAACTCCTAATAAGTAATCTCTGACCCATCCGCCGGCAAAATACGCAATATATCCGGCATCCGTCAATATTTTTACAATTTCAGTGGCCAGTAGTCGGGCGTTCATTAAACCTGTAGTTGGGTTTTAATATTAGCTATAATGCCTTTCTTTATATAATTCGAGGCCCCCAAGATACTGTTAAATAACGCCTTTTCGGAGACATTTCCATGGACTTTGATGACAATTCCTTCCACACCGCATACAATGGCCCCGGGATATTCAGCATCACTAAACTGCCTTTCCAGTTCAGAAAGAGCCTGCTTACATGTTTTTGAAAGATGGGGATCTAATATAGTTTTAAGCGATTTAAACAGTAACGAAGCGATACCTTCAGCAGTTTTAATGAACACATTGCCGGCAAAGCCGTCAGTGATAAGAACATCAACAGCCCCCTGAAAAACATCCTGTCCCTCGACATTTCCGACGAAATTCATATAAGGCGCCATTCCACCACCGGTTAATTCCCGGGCATGGGACAAAAGCAAATCATAAGCCTGGCGTACCTCTTTCGTACCTTTTTTTGATTCGGCTCCGACATTTAACAGCCCGACAGCGGGAATCACCCCTTCTTTCATTGCCCGTTGAAATGCCGCACCGAGATAGGCAAACTGGACAAGATGCTGTGCTTTGCATGAGACATTCCCGCCGGCATCCAACACAAAAATGCTCCCTTTTTCCGTAGGCAGCATAGCCAGCAATCCAGGTCTGGTCACTCCGGGAAGGCGGGGAAGCAATAAAGCCGCACTCGCAACTAAAGCGCCGGTATTTCCACAGGAGACGAAAGCATCGATTTGATGTTTTTTCAGCATCCGCATACCGATGACTAAAGAGGAATTTTTTTTTTGACGTAAGGCCGTTAAAGGATCGTCAGACATGACAATGCTATCTTCTGCGGCTACAAACTGTATCGAAACTTGGGGCTTGGATAACGGCCTCAATTCATCGATCACAGGAGAACTGGCAATCACACATAAGATATGGTCGGATTTCATTTTCTCTGCAGCTTGTACAACTGCCCGAAAAAGAAGCGCAGGAGCCCTATCGCTTCCCATGAGATCTATTCCAATGCGCAAAAGAAACCCCTTTCGTTATGAGAACCTTTGCAGGTAAGTTCTCAAAAAGTCATGGCAAGGCAAATCATGAAGAGGTAGCCAGGCGAGAGTCCCGGCGGGGCTTTCGCGCCCTGACTACTTTCTCAAAAACATCCCGGATTTAAACACTTTCTACGACAGTTCGTTCCCCATAAGAGCCGCAAGCCTGGCACATAGTGTGCGGCAAGATAGGAAGCCGGCACTTCACGCATGTGTGTAAATTTTTTGGTTTTTTTGCATGATGCGAACGCTTTGTGTTTTTACGCGAGTTCGACAATCGGTTACGTGGCACTGCCATGGTATACTCCTCATTTTATTTTTATTGTCATTGACGACAGAAATCTATATGGTATGACGACAGAAATCTATATGGTATCAATGTCGGCAAAGGGGTAATATTTTCCCTCGTCATTTTTTTTACATTCTTCTTCTTTAGTAAGATATTTCTGTATGCTCTTACGCAGAGGACATTTTCCATGATGGCATTCCGCCAACTGAGGGGCCTCAACGAGAATCGCCTCTCTTAATGTCTCCCGAAAATCAAAAACCGAACCCTTAATCTCGTTTAGCGGAATTGGATAATATGCCCCTTCTATAACAATTGCCTGTCTGACAGGTTCATTGCAAATCTTACATAAAAGCGTACACTGCGTGCTCACATTGAGATTTAGCAATAAAGTGTCATCGGCTATATAGGCCGATCCATTTACAACAATCGGATCGGGAAATGCGAGCTCCTTTTCATGAATATCCATAAAATCGGGAGAGAACACCTCTTGCAATGCCTCGACTCTGCCGTCACGCAATTGTTCAATATAAATTCGAAAACTTTCATCAATCATAATGCACAAAACAATAGTTCAAGAATTGAATTTTATTATTCTTCCCTATTTTTTTCTAGCAAAAAATGCATTCCAAATCAATATTTTATGGATTGCGTCTATTTTTCTGGAAAACATCTTGCCAATCCCTTAGAATAAAATGCATAACGGGCACATACCAAAAAACAGAAAGACTGAAGGTCTGAATGAATGCCTGTGTAAAACTTACATTAATTGACGATGTTGACTCAAAATAGCAGTAAAAGTTTCCAAAAGCCTATTTCCGAGCCTATGTGCGAATTCAAGTTAAGCCCGCTCTTAAAATCTGTAAAAATGATAGAGCGTGTTGATCTCATTGAAAGGCCGCCATCTTAAGTTTACACGGCATTTATTTTTTATCTATTTAGAACCTGTTCAGTATCTAAGGTTCTTACAAGTCTTTCGTCCAATCACCCAAATGAGGACGGAATGCAAAACGAAGAAATTTTACTTAATATCGAATCTAAAGAAGTGCGTTATGCACGATTAAAAAATGGCCAGCTTTATGATCTCATTGTCGAGCGAAAGAAAGAAAGACAACTGACAGGAAATATCTATAAGGGACGGGTCACCAATATCTTGCACAATATCCAGTCGGCATTCATCGACATCAAAGAAGGGGATAATGGTTTTATCCATATCTCCGATATTATTGAAAACAGAAAAAAATTTGAACAAATCTATGATATGGATTTCGACCTCGATAATGAAGGCGATCAGGATGAGAAAAAACAGCAGGACACTGACATTCAGGAAGTGATGAAACTCGACCAATTTGTTTTGGTGCAAGTTGTCAAAGAACCGATCGGCTCAAAAGGGGCAAGATTAACCTCTAACGTTTCCATTGCCGGAAGATACCTTGTTCTCTTGCCAAATTCATCCCACAAAGGGGTTTCCCGCAAGATCGAAGACCGCAATGCAAGAGAGAGGTTAAAAAAACTCATCCGTTCCTTTGAAATGCCAAAAGACATGGGATTAATTTGCCGCACGGCAAGCGCTCTTGCAACTTCGGAGATGTTGATTGCCGAAGCTCATGAGCTTTTGAACAATTGGCAATTGATCATGGAAAAATTCCACCAGTCAGCAGGCGCTGCGCTATTATACGAGGAATCTGATTTAATCAAGCGCGCTGTCATGACCGCCATCGATAAACGGTTTGAAAGATTGCTCATAGACGATTACTCTGTATTTCAAACATGCAAGCGTCTTTATGACAGATATTCGGACGAACATCCATTGAAAATCGAATTTTATCGCGATAAGACCCCCATTTTTGAGAGGTTTAATATCGAGCGCGAGATCGATAAATCTTTACGGCGCAAGATCTGGCTCTCCAGCGGCGGGTATCTTTTTTTTGATCGCACTGAAGCCATGCACACGATCGATGTCAATTCGGGACGCAGCTCGAGCAGCAAGACTGATGTGGAAGAATCCCTTGTGCGCATCAACCTCGAAGCTGCCGAAGAAATAGCCAGACAAATCCGCTTGCGAAATGTTGGCGGTCTCATTATTTGCGATTTCATCGATATGCGCCTTAGAAAAAATCAGCGGAGAATATTAGAAAGGCTTAAAGAGTGCATGAAAGAGGATTCAGCAAAATGCACCATTCTCAACATGAGTGAATTTGGACTGATCGAAATGACCAGACAAAGAAACCGCGGGTCCCTGATGCAAACCATTTTTACCAATTGTCCCTATTGCCAGGGGAACGGACTCATTAAAACTCACGAGAGTGTTTCCATTGAGATTGAACGGACATTAAAAAAGATCATTAATTGCCAGCAGCTTTTCGCTCTTCGACTTGTCACCCATCCCGAATTAGATCACTATCTCAATAGTATCGACAAAGCCTATTTAACAAAATTAGCCAATGAGATGAACGCCCAGCTACAATTTGCAACCGATGATAACCTGCATTTAAACGATTTTCATTTTTATATCACTACGAATAACAAAAAAATCGAGGTTTAATTTGCATAAAAACCACTTTGCATTATTGACCGAAGCGCAAAATAATCACCAGATCCCCGCTGATCTTGCTTCTATAATGCGTGATTTTTATCTTAGTTATAAAGAGGCTGTCGAAGAAAATGGCTATCACATAAAGGATTTGGAGCCTCTTTTAAATACGTTTCTTCAACTCGTCATCAAGCAATTGGCCCATCCCTTTGTCTTTGAGCCCTTTCATGAAAAAATTTTAACCCCATTCAACTATTTCAAGTTCGGAATTGATCTCATGCGACCACTGATCGTTTTTGAAAAATCAAAAACACTCGGCCTCAAATATGCGGATCAAATATGCGAGGCTCTGGAACGAGGGGAAAATGTCATTTTGTTTGCCAACCATCAGACGGAACCAGATCCGCAAGCCATTAGCCTTCTTCTCGAAAAAACTCATCCATCTCTTGCTCAAAACATGATCTTTGTAGCCGGACACAGGGTGATCAGCGATCCCCTGGCCGTCCCCTTTAGTCAAGGGATCAATCTCCTTTGCGTATTCTCAAAACGGTATATCGCAACCGATCCGCTTCATAAAGAAGAGCGGCTTTTGCACAATAAACGGACAATGAACATAATGAAACAGCTGCTAAATGTCGGGGGAAAATGCATCTATGTTGCCCCAAGCGGAGGAAGAGACCGGCCAGGTTCTAAAGGAAAGATCGAGGTTGCCCCTTTCGATCCTCAAAGCATTGAAATATTTCGATTAATAGGCAAAAATTGTCAGCAGTTGACCAGGTTTTATCCTTTAGCTCTTGCTACGTATCAATTCCTTCCCCCTCCCAATAGCGTGGAAAAGAAATTGGGTGAGCGAAGGCATGCCCATTCGACCCCGGTTCATTTGGCATTTGGAAAAGAGATCGACATAGACACCTGTGTGCCTGTGTCTGCCGCCGACAAAAATGAAAGGCGCAAGCAGACGGCGCAATTTATCTGGAAACTCGTTGCTGAAGCTTACGCTCAGTTATAAGCCTCAACTGCTGCATCACTTGAAACATGTAGGTTGACTTACCGCTGCGTCGGAAATTAGAACGAATTTTTGAATTTTTCTCAACCAAGAAAACTCTAAGCAAATCTTGATCTTAATCTCGATCTTGATCATGATCTTAATCTTGCTTTTCTTCAATGCAAAATGTGTGAAGAACTAGATTAAGATCATGATCAAGATCGAGATCAGGATTGGCTTAGAGCCTGTTCAAAATCTTTTAAATAGACAATCTCAAACTCTCGAAGTTTATTTGTCTAAAAACTTTAGTGGCAATATCCTAACCTTTAAAACTACCACAGAGCCCACAGAGTACACAGAGGGGGCGTTTTTTCACTCCTCTCTGTGTACTCTGTGGGCTCTGTGGTGGTCCATTTAACAATTAGAATGATATTGAACGGGCTCTTAGTAATCTTTTTTACACGTCAACTCTCAAAGTTGTATTTGCCCTAGCCTTAAGGCAACCGGGGAAACTGTGAAAAATCGGGTTTTCTTTTGTCGATAAATGCTTGCCGGCCTTCTCGAGCTTCTTCTGTCATGTAATAAAGGAGGGTTGCATTGCCGGCCAAATCAAGCAATCCAACCTGACCGTCGCAATCGGCATTCATTGCCGTTTTTAAGCAACGCAAAGCAAGCGGTGAATGGGCCAGAATTTCTCTTGCCCACTTTAACGTTTCCTTCTCCAGTTCTTCTACGGGGACAACACAATTGACTAATCCCATTTCCAAAGCCTCTTTTGCATCATACTGCCGGCATAAAAACCAAATCTCGCGCGCTTTCTTTTGTCCGACAATTCGCGCTAAATAACTGCTTCCCAATCCTCCATCGAATGACCCGACTTTGGGCCCAACCTGACCAAATTTTGCATTATCAGCAGCAATTGTCAGATCGCAAACAACATGCAGGACATGTCCACCGCCAATGGCAAAACCAGCCACCATGGCAATGACCGGTTTTGGTAAGGAGCGGATCTGCTTTTGTAAATCGAGAACATTTAAACGGGGAATCCCATCAGTCCCGACATACCCCTCAGACCCGCGTATTTTTTGATCTCCTCCGGAACAAAAGCTTTTCGTCCCCTCCCCTGTTAATATCACGACACCAATACTTGGATCATTGCGGCAAATAGTGAAGGCATCAGACATTTGAGTGACGGTCTCGGGACGAAATGCATTTCGCACATGGGGACGGTTAATGGTCACTTTTGCAATGCCATCTTCTGTTTTTTCTAAACGAACATCTTCATATGTTTTCATTAAATTCCAATGAGTCATAAACTACCTATAAATTGGGTGATCTGTGAAAGAAATTGATCTTTGATCTGCCATGGCACACGATGTCCGCATCCAGGGGCGATCCAGATTTTAGAGGAGGGATGTTTTAAAATCAAATGTTTGATACAAGACAAAGCAGGATCATCGCTTCCGGCAATCCATAAAATAGGCATCGGCAATTGCGCAATTGCAGGTAACATATTTTCCTGAGCAGCCAATGACCATTCGCAGAGGGCATGGACCAAATGTCTTCTTTGATACTCTTTTTCTTCCCTGACAAAGTGAAACGTATCGCGGCAAAACGCTGGGGAAGCATTCCAGTCGTTCATCAATACTGTCCAATTTTCACTCTGAAAACGTTTAGCCCAATTGTTGTCGCTGATTATCCTGTCGCGGATGATCTCTTCCGAATCGAGGCCCGGATGTGCCGAAATAATAATTGCCGAGTCCCAAGCGCCCGGATTTTGCACGAGGGCCTGGAGTGCGAGCCTCCCCCCCATAGAGTAGCCCATCAATATGTTTTTTCTCCCCCGTTTCTGTACATCTTCATTAAACCGTATAGCCCACTCCTTCATGGATAGATTTACGTACTGGTCCTGGTGCAGTGCTATTGCCTCAATAATATCGGAAAGCTTGTGATTTCGGAATAACATATTCCAGTCCTCTACGTGACCGAGAAATCCATGTAATGCGTAGAGACGAGGGTCCATATTTTACTTTAGGGTTGGGGTGGGAATTTCAAATTCATTGTCGGGAGTATCGCAGTCTTCGTTGTCTTCACCGAAAAAAGAATCCTCTTCTTCCGCCTGTAATAAAATCAGGTCAGTCCACATGGAATGACGCCATTGTTGGAGCATTTGTTGATCTTGCATCAGGATGACCTGATAAGTTAAAAAACCTTGAGTATCCCGATAATCTTCATTCAAAATCTCATAAACATAGGTATCATTTAACCGGGTAATCGGGACAAAGTCCCGAATTTCTGTCAGATTGCGGAATTTGATTTGCACATCGAGATAAAGATCTGGAACTTTTTGATAACATTTAGGAAGGGACCATGTCACAATAAGGCGTTGACCAATTGAGGGACATATCATTCGCGGGTCCGGTGTATCGACATAATAACTTGCAAGGCTCTTTTCTGTCAGATAATCGGAATAGACGGAAAGATATGAATCGGCACAGGAAGTGAAAATCAAAGGAACGAGAAATAAAAGAAATCTCATGTTAACGCATGGATGGTTGTTGCAATAACGCATGTGCGGACAGAATGAGTTGTTCGGTGCTGTTCCAATCCAAACAGGGATCTGTTAAGGAAATGGCATATTTTAACGCCGTTGGATTATCTGTCATGTTTTGCCTGCCTTCAAATAAATGACTTTCTATAATCATGCCGCGGATAGACTTATTTCCCTGAATATACTGTTCTAAAACTGTTTGGAACACATTTTTTTGCTCTGCAGATCTTCTGAAGGAATTATCGTGAGCGCAGTCGATGAGTAAACGATGAGGCAGCTTTGCCAGCCTTAATTGATCCAATGCCAGGGCAATCGAGATCTGATCATAGTTGGGCTTGAGCCCCCCTCCCCTAAGCACAATATGGGCATGCGGATTGCCGGCTGTACGGGCAATAGAAAGCCGTCCATCCTCATCCATGCCAAAAAATGTGTGAGGAGACTTTGCAAAAAGAACTCCCTGAATAGCCACTTCAATATTCCCTGACGTGCTGTTTTTAAAACCAACCGGCATATTCAGTCCGGAAGCCAGCTGTCGATGGATCTGCGACTCTACAGTCCTCGCCCCTATACATCCCCACGAGATCAAGTCCCCAATAAAACGGGGTGTGATTGGATCTAAAAACTCTGTGGCTGCAGGCACATTCATTTTAGCCAATTCCAAAAGCAGGCTGCGGGCCTGTCTTACACCCGCAACAATATCGTGGGATTCATTCAAAAAGGGGTCATAGATCATTCCCTTCCAACCCAATGCTGTGCGAGGTTTTTCAAAATGGGTACGCATGACAATTAAAATCGAATCCGCAACAATTTTATTCAATTGCCGCAATCTGAAAGCATATTCTTTTGCCGAGTGCACATCATGAATAGAGCATGGGCCCACAATGAGCAATAATCTATTGTCTGTCCCATCGAGAATGCCAGTGATTTCTTTGCGTGCTGTTGAAATAAATGTCAATTCTTCTGAAGATGCTTTAAGTTCTTTCTTAAGGTCGCGAGGGGAATTGATCGATTGATGGTATTCGGCCTCTTCAGAGTTGAATTTTTTTTGCATGATATCATTGTTAGACTGTTTTTTCAGCTCCAACAAATCCAAATTTAACTTCTTCTAAATAGATAAAAGAAGGTAATTTCAGAGTTGTTGGGACTAAGAAATAAAGCTATGGATCTTTAATAGCGAGAACTTGCAATTGTAAACACTACTATAAACAACGCCGCTTAAATTTTAAGGAAACCTTGTCCTGGTCTGCCTGGATGCGTTGTAGGAGATGGCGGAGCCTTTTCTGAAGGAGTTGCCGCCCCTTCATCGCGACCCTCGCAAATATCGGTACAAATTTTACGCCATTTTTCGACAGTTTCGACATATAACTGGGCAAATGCACGTAATGCAGATGACACCGCATGTTCCATATCAATTGTGCAGTGAAGTAAGATCAGTTCTTCTTTAACCGCAACACCAACGCCGCCGCCTGCCATCTGTCCGCCAAGCATCGACCCTTCGAGAAGACGTTCGTAAAGGCGCAGTCTAATCTTATCGTCTTTTGGAAGGCCGTCCAACAATGGAGAATACAGATACAAGCGCTTTGAATTGGGTTCATAAGTTAAATGAAGAGAAAACTCGTCGTCAATCCCTAAAATACATGTGTTATTTTCATCAAATACCAACCCTTCGAGATTCAGTTCTTTACCAAACTCTTTCAGGTTAGCTTTAGCATTTTCAAAAGACATAAATACCTCCTTAACGGGTAATTTTTTTCATATTTCATCGTTCATGCGCATATCTCTTGGGGCCCTTTCGTCCAAATAAAATACACATGAAACTAAAAATCATTAAGACTAATCTTAAAATGCCCTATCAGGATTTAAATGTAAATCCCTTTATACCGAATATACCGAAATGATCACAGAAGCCTGGCCCGGATAGCCATGAATAAAGGGAATTCCAACCGGCTTTTGTTCTCCATTTTAGCCGCTCTTCCCTCGCTCGACTTATCCGAATGCCACTCCTCAATCAATTCAATGACAAATCCCGAATGCATAAGCCACTTAACGTAAAGCTCTAAAGGATAATGATATGACCATGTCACGACAGATTTGCCCCCCTGACCGGGATGTGCCTGAATAGGAACTTTCAAAGGTGTTGAGTAGCAATCTATTCTTCGATATTGGACTTTTTGCACTTCATCGACTTTCCAGGAAGATTGCCTTGGAATGCGAAAACAGGGGTGATTCATGGCAATAACCAGACGTCCCCCCTTCGCTAAGTGCTTTGCTGCATTGATAAACACAGGTTCTGGATTTTCCATATTTTGAATAGCCAGCACAATCGCCGCATGGGTAAAATTGGTTTTATCCAAAGAAAAAGGTTTCATCACATCATAAACGAAATAGTGATGGTTGCTGTTTTTATCGAGACTTTGCGCTGCCTTTATTAATGATGGAGCAATATCGATGCCGGTATATTCGACATTTTTTGGCAGCCTGCGCGCTAAAACGCCCTGTCCGCACGCAATATCCAAAAGGGAAGGCGATTTTTCCGAATTTAGG
>JABDCW010000041.1 GCA_013287905.1 Chlamydiota bacterium
GGCTCTGGTTTTGCTTTAAGCCGCAAAGCGGCAACAGCGTGTAGCCCCAGGCGTCAGCCTGGGGTACAGATACTCTAGAGAACAGCCGCGGATGCGGCGGCAAAAACTTGCAAATCAAGTCAGATTTATTGGAAATTATATAATAAAAACGGTAATAAAGCTAGCAGTTTTATCAGGCCACAGGCCATTAAAACGATTTATTGAATTTTTCTCAACATAGAGGGCTCTAAGCCAATCCTGATCTCGATCTTGATCATGATCTTAATCAAGCTTTTCACACATTTCTCTCTAGCTGGCTTTTATCAATCTAATCAACATCGAATCAATCTGATGCAGTTGTAATTTGCCCCTATTCACTTTTTCTCCAGCAACCTTCTTCTTCTTGGCCACAAGAACATTCAGGCAGACAGGGACAGGGCACTGGATAAAAATTGAAGAAAAGCTAGATTAAGATCATGATCAAGATCGAGATTAAGATCAAGATTTGCTTAGAGTTTTCTTGGGTGAGAGAAATTAAAAAAATCGTTTTAATGCCCGGTCACTTGGCTGTTTTATAGAACTTTAAACCGCTGAAGATTTCGCTTGTTTATCGAAAAATTGTTTTAAAGGACTATGTTTATAGCTTTCCAATTTTTGAGGGGATTGATTGCGCAAGACGACTTTTTCAAAAAACGTTTGCATATCGGGCTGACCTGTCGCTTTTTTTTGCAATTCGGGAAGCTCTTCCCATTCTTTGAAAAATTGCATGAGCCCTTCCCACTCTTTTGGGGAATATCCATCCGATTCTCCATTCATAAACCTAGCCTCAGCCGCTACTTTATAGATATCCTTTGCAACGGCATTTTTTAATACTTTTTTGAAGTCCCAGATCAGCTCTAGCGGTCCTGAAGGTCTGTAAGCGAAATGAACAAACTTCCTCATTCTAATGTCGTAAGAACAGAGGTGATAGTTTTCTTGATCATAGTTTAAATGCTTAAGCCCAAAACCATAGTCATAGCAGACATCTTCGATAGCATCTCCGAAGACAAATTGCATAGGATCTTTTTCATTTTTAGGGACCAAAGCGTGAATGACACGCACCTTTGGCATGCTGCGGTCAAATGGTTCTCGTTTAAAGAGGGGATCTTTTCTCTCTACCGGCAAAAAATTCTCCGTAAAAGTAATTCGCGGATCAAAGGAAGGGTGCAGCCATTCAGAAGCGGAATATTTTTTTAAATCTTTCGCAACCCATGGTGGGTATAAAGGGACCTCTCCCAGTGTGCGCGATTCCAGTTCTGCCTCTACCTCTCTTTCGATTTCCACATTGACCTCAACTTCGGCCTCCTGTTCTACTTCAAATTCTTCTTCGACTTCCAATCCAAGAGCGGCATCGTCTATGCCAGATACAAATTCAGGCATCTTTTTCACGGTTTTTTCAGACCATTGCAACGCTTCCAATTTTGGTACTGATAAGTGTAACGATGCCGCAACATCCAGCCAGTGTTGTTTTTTTTGTTGCAACACTTGGGCGGGCGTACTGTCCAATTTTCGAACAGATTTATTTTGGTTGTAGTAGGAACCAGGGGTTTGATAGTCATTAGCCGGTTTTTGAATAAAAACATCCTGGCAACGCCCGAACAATTTTAGGGCTTCAGTCAGATCTTCTGTTTGTATCAGTTGTTCGTAAGCCTGTTGCCTGACCAAGTGGGGAATTTGCTGCATTTTGGAACGGAAAAGGCCGGTAGAGTCGTTGATCCCGCTATTGCGGGCGCAATGGACCAAAACATCTCCCGTAGCTGCCAGTTCGCGATTTTCAACAGAGCGGGCGAGGCGGATTTTTTGCCCCTTTACACGCATGCGGCCATCGTTTTGGACAAGATCTTCCACTGTCTTTAACCGGTCGATGGTAAGCAGCCCTTCCGCTTGGGGGTCTAATTCCACATCCAGACCACGGCATTTGGCTTTTGGAAAATAAAATCCCTTTTTGGAAAGAGGGGATTCAATGGCCCCTACATGGGTAACTTGTGTCTGATGATAGCCGACATGATCGAGCCCGCTTTGCGAACTTTTAAATTTTTCGGCAACTTCTTTTGGGGAATGGGAGCGATAAATTCCCCCTCCGTCTATGAGGGCATGGAATGTGCCCCCTTCGAGAACATCGAACGGTTTTTCCGGATCATACTCGAGCGGCTGTTTCGTTCCGGTGCGTTCGACAAGCCGGTACAACATTTCCCCCATCATTGCGTTGGGAGGAGTTGTTTCCCTGTTTTCTTCTGTCCCTTGCAATGGAGAGGGGAGTTCATCAACACATCCAAGTGTTGCAGATAATCCACATACATTTTTTGACATACTTGCAGAATTGTGAGGGTTCATTGAGATCACTTCTCCGCTGACGGAGATCGCTTTCATTTTACCCATGAGGAAGTTCTTTACATCAGGCCAATTCCCGTTTAGCTTAAGTCGTAATTTTTCCAAATGCTCCTCATCCATCCTTTCTTTGGGAAGCGTTTCTCCGGGGAAGATCTCCTGGAATTGTTTTTGGATATTATCCGGATCGGTCCCTTTGATTTTTGCATTTGTCAGTTCATCCTGCAGATCGTTCACCCATTGCTTAATTTCTGAAAATGATACGCCATTGGCGATATAGTCTTGAATCGTTTGATTGATCTCTTCCAGAGGGTGTCCTGGTTTTGCATTTTCGTGAGGTTCTCCTTCATGGCAGGGAATCGTTCGTGTTCCTTCGCTATTCCGCATATAGTCAAGCCCGCTTGCTTTTTTAAGGGTTAAGGGGAGAAAAATGGTGAGCTGATCTTTATATAAAGCATAGAGGTCCTGTTTTTCTACCGGATATCCCGACAGATCGACATTTTTCTTACCTAAAAAATAGTCTAAAAGATCTTTGTTATCGCCGGCCAATTTTTTTGCTAAATCCTGGATAACCAACTCTTTTGTCTCATTTGAAACTTCTCTTTGCTGATCTGAGCTAAGCTTTAACCTGGGATCTGCCTTTAGTTGTTCATATAGATCTAAAGAGGCTTCATATAAAAACGGAGGCACTTTAACAGGTTGGCCAAGAGGGATTTGGAGCTGGTTGCACGAACGATTGGGGACATCAAATTCATCCATGCAGGTCTCTTCCCGCGCCTTTAGCAATACCAGAATTTTTCTCAAATAAGTCCAATGCTCCTTTTCGATATCGGGGATGGGCAACCCTTGGGTCTGCCTTGCGAGAAACTCTCTATTGAGTTTGATAAATTTTTCTTGTAAAAGGGGAATCGATTTATAGTCTGTCAATAAACAACCGCAATTTACCGTAGTTTCCATCAATTCGCGATAGATTTTTTTAAACACGGAAAGTTGCACCATTCCCTCTTTTCTTTTTTCCGATATGCATAGCGGAGTTTTTAAAGTAAACTCCAGAGTGTAAATTTTTTTATCAAAGGCATCACCCAAGTGCTTTTTAAATAATCCCTTAGATTGTTCCAATAATGTGGGCAGCAATCGAAATGTCACAAGATTTGTTCCCTTTGCCTGAAGAAGACCTCGTAATACGGACAAAACGGTCGTTTTACCAGATCCGGTGACTGCCTGAAAATTACCGCTTGGCCGGTTTAACATGTCGGAGACAAGCTCTATTTGGTTTTTTAGCTGCAGTTGCCTAAAAATTTGTTGGGAGAAGCATTCGTAGACGAGAAGATTGGGATGTTTTTCAGGAGAATAAAATCTTTTGGTGGCCAGCGTCTGGTATAAAAGGTTGGTTTTAATAGAACGTTCTGTCTCATTTAGAGAAGGATTTGCAAGCTCATTCAAAATTTTTTCGCTATTTCGTAAGAGGAGATTTTGCGATTCTTTTTCATAATACTGAGTGAGCAGGAGTGTAAATTCTTCCATATTCAGATTAGGAGGCAGATCATTTTTAAGAGAGGAGAGGTTGTTTTGCATGAAGGCAATCGATATTTCCCGGAAAGAGGCAACCCTTTGCATCCCCCCCTGAATGGCTAATGCTATAGTGAGGTCTTTGCCGCCGGCAAGGAGATGATCGATCGTTTTTTTGACTTCTTGGGCTTCTTTTTTTGTTTTTGCCCTTACTTGCGAAAGTTGTTTTTTTAAGTGATCTTTTTCAGTCAGAGTATACTGCTTTTGTCCGGCGCTTTGATTGCGGTAGGCGGTCATGTCGAGCTTCAACTGTTCGACCGCCATGGTTTCGCAAGAGGAGACATTTTTAGGTTCGGGCAAAGTGACTTGAGGCAATTCCACAGATGTTGAAGTAAAATATTTATATAGTTCTGTATCGGAAAACAAAATAGGAGAACCGCTCTTTTCGATCGTAATTGCCCCCTTTTCCAACGACGGTGCAGCTGCGAGGGTAGTTTCTAATGTCTCTTCCGGGATCATTTCCGTCCCGTACACTCCGCTCAATTTATTTTCTTTGATCCGCTCTTCATGGGGGACAGAAGGAAGCTGACTAAAATCAATCACTCCCTTATCTGCAGTAAAGGGAGGGGCAGGTGTGCCCGGTTGTACAAAGAGGATGCGCACATCCTGTTCATAAAATTCGGGATCGGTCTTTTTGATGATTTTTGCCAGTTTTTCCAGCTGCGGTTGAGCTAAAAGTAAACGTTGATCGAGTTTTCTTCCCTGTTTTAAATAGAGGGCAAAATGTTTTTGAATGAATTGATCCAAATCAAAGGAGACGGTTTGGTATTGTTTTCTTTTGCCCATCAGCTGTTTTAGCTCCAGGATGAGCTGTAATTTTATCGATGCCAGATCCCCGTCTTCATTTTTTGTCGTTTCCAAAAAACGGTACAGTTTGCTTAAATGTTCTTTCGTCAGCTCTTTTTGGGTGATTTTCAGCTGCCGTAAACCCGACAATTTTTGGTTGGCCGATCGCGACTGGGTGACCAAGGCGAGCAGATCCTCAATGCGGCTTTTATCCTCGACAGGGACCAGTTCTTCCGTATAGGGGTTAATATGGAAAATGTGGGGTGGCAAAGGTCCTTTTTTTTCCACTTTCAATTGATTAGTCAGACCCTTGAAACCAGAAGGGATAAATTCTTCGAGATCGGGCAATTTCCCTGTGAGCCATGATTTTAGTGCAAGCCAGCCATTTCGCAAAAGAACATGCTTTTGCTGTTTAATACCCTGTGATGCTTCGGTTGGGGAATCGGGAACGATCACTTTAGGGAGTTTTGCCGGATCGGCATGCCGCAAAAGTAACGCATTGGGCACATTACCGTACATACGGTCCAAATCGACAAAGTATCCTTCGTATTTAGGATCGCTGAGATATAATTTATTGTCCTTAGAATGAAATTTCAACCCGTAACGGACCAATTCCACCTGTTTCAATTTGCCCTTTTGAGAAAAGAGGACGATATTTTCCCCATTTTCAAACCGGCTAAGGCGTTTTAGTGTCTGGTCTTCTACTGAATCTAATGTTTGTATATCATATGGGACAGATTCGTTCTGCCCTCGGCAATCGATCACTTTTAACGGTTTTAGTTGCACTTTAAAACGCAAAGCCCCTGACGGTTCTAACACTAAGCCAGTATGGGGATCTTTATGATCAAAAAAGAGCGCATTGCCTGCAAGGGCCATTATAGGATGTTTTTGATAGGTTTTTGTAAATTCCCGAAATAAAGCTTTCCATTTAAAATCTTTATTCTTGGAGTGAACGATTTTATCGATATCGGAGGTGCTTTCTTTAAGGATAGGCATGACTTGCAGCTGTTTTGTTTCCCCCCTGGAAGAAAACGTTTTATAGAACCTGGCAGGTCCCTTCTCTACTTCTATTCTCCCTCGTTCTCCCGACTTGTCAGAGACAAGGTAGACAGTGACGTTATCTTTGACATTTTTGCGGATCAGAAGGGAATCTTTATCGATATCGGCAAAGGCAGCGCTATATGCCGGTTGAGAGGCAATCTCATGCGGCAAAACAGCGATGGAATCACCGGAGGAACGGTCCATAATTGTTCCGTTTAGGCAATTGACCTCATACTGATCATTTTTAAAAATGGGAAAGGTGCCTGTCCAGGGAGAAAAATCTAGTGTCAAATTTTGATCCTTGCACAAAGAATCGAGCAATGGCGACATCTCTTCCATTTTTACATCTTTGAACGAATGGGCCATCACATGATAGCGTCTATCGAGCAAGTCGCTTTCATTTGGATCGACTGCTTGAGCCTCCTTAGGCAGTTTTTGCAGGCGAAAATAGAGCCTGGTAATTTCGGTAAGGTCGTTGCCTTTTATTTTTAAGAGTAAATAGTCATGAAGGGCGGGATAAGCGTATTGAGCGAGCTTCGGATCTTTTACAATAGTAAGTGCCGGGTGAGAGTCCTCTAAAGTAGCGGCAAGGGATTTGGCTTCAGGAAGTTCCTGGTTGATAGCACAAGCCTTTCTCGAAATCGAAAGGAGAAAAAGGAGCTGATCGTAGTAAAGGCTGTCTGTCTTTGCAAGTTCGCGATACTTATCTATCTCTTTATGCAATGTGGAGTAAAAGACTTGTCGGTATGGTTCATTCCTCGAATAAAAATTGCTACCCCTGTAATCGAATAAAACAATTTCCAAAAAATTGCGTATATCCGCATGTTTTAATAGATGGGGATGAGTTTTGATAAATCCCAGTACTTCCATTTGGGGATCCTGACTCCTTAATGTTAGAAGAAGGTCGGTCATTTCCTCTTTTTTTAATGTAAGGCTGCTTTTTTTCAACCCTTCCATATCGAGATGTTGCGAGCTTTCTAAAATTTCGGCCATTTGCTGTTCAAATACAAGCTGAGGGTTATCATGGGCGGCTTCCGGAAATTTTAACGATTCCGGGCGGCTGAATTCTTCCTGCATTCGCTGCAGTTTGGCATCGGAGATTCCTCCAATTTTCATCTGGATAGTTTCACCTGCCGGACCTTGTGTAGACTGATAGCTTCTTGCTTTGCCGGAATCGATGAGATCTCTCCCCACATGTTTTGCAAAGGGCTTCAGTTCCATATGGATTAGTGCTGACAAAAGAAGGGGGTTCTCAATTTTCTTAGACCATTTCTGCATTGCCTGAGGAGTGAAGGCATCTGTTAATAATTTTTTTGTATTAGTAAACTTAAAAAACCTTTCGGTCGAAGCGCCAAAGAAATTTAAAAACAATTTGGTCAGTTCACAGTAGAGTTCCTTGCTTTCTTCTCCATGGTCGCACGGTTCTGATGGAGAGCCATCTTCCAGGTGATTTCTTAGAAAATTCCTTAAGGCAGCATTTTCTTCATCGACTAAATAACAAGATTTTTGTATAGGCTTATGACCGCGATTTGTGCTTAAAGCTAAATGAGAAAAAGTCTCTTCTATACTTGTCCAATTTCCCTCTCCTATAGTAATGGTGCCCATTTTTAATAAATTTATTCTTTTGAGGATATACAGATCGGCTGTTTGACAGGAACAGAGCCACTTGGAAAATTTTACCAGCTGACATAGGGCTATCGCTTGATTAGGAAGAGAAACCCCCTCCTTCCTGGTATTGAGCATGATCTTTCCTATGTCGAGCAAGTAGCGTTGTACTGTGAACTTCTCTTTGGCCGAGAGTTTGTAATGCCAGGAATTTTCGCCGATATCCTGCAGATTTAGATGCTGGATGATTTCCATGCTAAGTGCCATACAATCCGTTTTACTTCCCTCCTGTTCGCTAACTTTTAAGTTTTCCATCTTTTTGCTGAGAATATCCATGACCAGTTTCGTGTCGGTCCCTTTCATTGCTTCCCTTTCAGCATCGGTAAATAAATGGGTGACAGTAACCGGCAACGACTTTGGTTCCGCAGGGGGACGAACCTCTTCGCTCTTCGGGGGAGCTTTTACTTGTATACTCTCGAGCGTGACCGGAGGTTGGATTGTGATCGGTACCAATTGTTGCTTTAATGGAGGGATTTTACATTTATCTACTTTCCTGTTACGGGAATTTTTTTTTGCGTTTTCCAGACAATCGGTAATCACTTGCAATTCTTTTTGGATATCACTCAAATCGCTTAGCTCGAGATATCCCTTAGCGTGCAGCAGGCTTGCTTCCTGTGCGACTTCCCGAACGAGACGGGTGATATGGATACTGTAACGGGGATCTTTTTCGAGCAGAAATTTTGTCTGTTTAAAAAGAGAAAACAACGTGAAAACCCGCATTTTAAAATCGAGCTGCTTCCTTAGCCCTTTTGTGTCCGTAATCGACTTATCTACATTCTTTAGTTCGCTTAAGGCTAAATGCAGTGCTTTTTGCGGCTGATTTGATACGGTGACCCAAAGATCTTCTCTTTCTGACAGATCTTCTCGATATTCTGCAGGAATTTCATCGAGCTGCTGTTTAATTTGTGCTATGCTTTCGAGTTTTCCGGTTAATGGATCAATAAAAAGAGAGGGGAGCAACTTGTCAGTAAAGTGTTCGGCAGGAATATTTTTAAACGCTATTTGCGATAGAATTTTTTCTTTTCCGGCTATTTTTCTCGTAGGAACTCGAGAAAATTGTTTCATGGTTTCATCGCAGCCGATGATTTTTAGCGTATATCCTTCCTCTGTTCTTTGAAGAATATAGTATACCTTAGCATAATCCTGCATCGTGCAAGGAAGCAGCATCGTTTGATTGGTTTTTAAGTTTATAATTTGATTGGTAAGTTTCGCTTTTATCTGGTCTGTTTTTTTTATCTGCTTTTCGGTATCGATATATCGTCCACTTTCGTGAATTTGATGGACAAGGGTATTATATTGTTTTAATGCCGGACTCCAATACCCTTCCTTACTCAGTACGTTTTTTACAACCTCAGAGATTCCTTTCTTTTGTATTCCCGGGAGATCTAAATCAGCCTGAAATGACCGTTTATCTTGCGGCAATTTTGGGGAGACAAAGGAGGGTAATAGATGCAAGCACAAGCGATGGACTTTTCCCGGAATGGAATAGGGATCTTGCATTGAAGTGGGACGAACCTGCCTGACCGAAGCAAATTTTTTGAAAAAAGAGACTTTAGAGGGAGAGGATTCTGGGTATTGGGAAAATGCAGGACGTCCAAATAGTATATGCATAATTAACTTTTTTATTTAAATTAAAATATAAAACTAAAAAAGTTGTTAGTTTATTTTTATTATAATATTAATTTATTTATTAAACAATAAATGTAGTCAGACCGTTGCGGCCTGCTCTATTCAGAACCAAAGAGTTTTATTTTTTACAGAATTAAGGGGATATCGGAAATTTCTTATTTTCATTATTGCGTAAGGGCCGTAATCTTAGACTCCGCGCCTTCGCGTCTCCGCGCCTCTGCGTTGTATTTTGTCTCTAAGCCAGACATGATGTATAAGGTTAATTCTTAGAGGATTTTAAACGCGAAGGCGCAGAGACGCGGAGACACAGAGGATTAAGGATGTTTTTTGAGATTTTGCGCAAAATGCTCTAAATCAACAGGCATATCTGCCGTCACTTCCAGGAGTTTGCCCGTAACAGGATGGGTAAATTTGAGCTTATGTGCATGCAAAAGCTGACGATGTACGCCATATTTCGTGTTTTTGCCCGGTACCCCATAAATAGGATCGCCTAGAATTGGCGTCCCCCTATGTTGCATATGGACCCGTATTTGATGCGTACGGCCCGTTTCGATGACAAGATTGACCAAACTTAAACACCCATCAAAGCCCAAAGTAGTGAAGTGGGTAATGGCATCTCGTCCATTATCAGTGCAAATGGCCATTTTTTGACGGTTATTGGGATCTCTGCCAATCGGTTCTTCTATTGTCCCTTTTTTTCCCGGATTGCCAACACAGACCGCTACATACTCTTTATGAATTTGCCTCGAAGCAAACATCTCTATTATCTGTTGTTGGACAGCCAGTGTTTTCGCCCCGATAAGAAGTCCGGTTGTTTCCTTATCCAGGCGATGCACGATACCGGGACGCACTGTCTCTTTTGCTGTCTGCATTGTATTTGCGGAAGAAAACTCGTTACACCGGTAAAGCAGTGCATTGACGAATGTTCCGGTCCAATGGCCAATGCTGGGATGAACGACCATACCGGCAGGTTTATCGATAATGATAAGAGCATCATCTTCATATATGACTTTAAGAGGAATATCTTCCGGCTTGATCTCTGTCGAAGGAAGAGGGATATAATCGACGGTCACACAATCATTCAATTTTGTCATGTATCGCTTTTTTACCGGCAATTCATTGACAAAAACTCTGGTTTCCTCGATAAGATATTGAAAATAAGTACGGGAGCCGACTTCGCAAAGACGTAAAGACAAAAGCTTATCCAGCCTCTGATCTGTTTCTTCTGCAGTTATAATAAAAGAATCTCTGTTCAATGTTCATACTCTTCGCGAATTTCTTTTAATTTATCCTGATCTTGTTTCATTTTATTGCAGATATTTGTACCAATACCTTCCAGTATTGCCTTATAGATCTTGGGAGATTTCGATTTTAGATCCCCCATGCTCGTAATTACACTGCTGTTATTCAGTTGGGCAGCAGCAGCCGCATTACCTGTTGCGCCTGCGGCGCCGGTTGTTCCAGCAGCCGTTGTACCGGTCGTGCCGGTAGCCCCAGCTGGACTTGCAGCAGTAGCTGGATCAGTCATAAATACCTCCGTTAGAGTCTTTTGGGACTAACCTCTACTCATATTATGGCATGATTGGCGATTAAAATGCAAGTATTCTTAATACATCCCCTTATAGGAATAGCGGGGATGCACTTGCTGTCCGTTCACTGCGTTCCAATAGGTGGTGAATGTCGAGTGATCGGGATTGATGACCGTAATGCTATACACCGGCAAATAGACATCGGATGAATTGCGAACGGTAAATTCCTCGCCGAAAGCTGCCTTTGCGTTCTTGATGATCTGATTTGCAGAATATTTCGGAGATAAGCGATCGGTTTTATCGAATGGTTTTTTTACGAGCAAATTCGAAACTTTTGTTTCTGGTGAACTTGGGATTTTAGGGTCCTGGAAATGGAGCTGAATCTCATTGCCTTTTTGGACGATCAGCTGCTTGGAAAGGGCACTATTTATCCATTGGGAAAGCGTTTCCTTCTCGACATGGAGATTCTGCTGCAACTGATCAAGAGAGGCTGTCTTTTGCTTAAGGGCTTGCATCAAAAGGAAGTCATAGCGGGTAGCGCCGGCATTTAATGCATCTTCAAATCCGTGTGATTTATCCCAGGAGTCCGTATTGGATACAAGCTCGCCATCGATCATGCTCCATAAACTATATCCTTCGCGAGGTTTTTTATCGTTCAGATATTTTATTTCTAACAACAAATAGGGGTGATATTTCACTTCCGGCTTTAAAAATTTATGCTGTTCGTCTGCGATCAGTTCCTTCTTGTGCAGCTCCATGATCTCATCTGGAGTATATCGTGGCTTTACTGCGATGATCTCCCCATTTTCGACATATTGTTGTACAATATTCGAGACATGACGGGAATGGTTTTGCCAAACCCAGACAGCCCCGACTAAGCAGGCAATTAGAAATAGAGTAATAATCTTCTTTCGCATAGGTAATTAATCCTATTCTTTCATCGATAATAAAAATTCAGCGTTGCTGCTCGTCTTTTTCAGACGGCCAAGAATGAGATTCAAGGCGTCTGCAGCGGAAAGATCGGCAATTGCCTGCCTGAGGAGGTGAAGTTTGTCCAGTTCATTTGGATGATAGAGCAATTCTTCTTTACGGGTGCCGCTTTTGATAATGTCAATAGCAGGGAAAATCCGTTTTTCTGCAAGCCTTCGGTCCAATACCAGTTCCATATTGCCGGTTCCTTTGAATTCCTCAAAGATCACCTCGTCCATACGCGATCCTGTATCGATCAATGCTGTAGCAATGATCGTCAACGAGCCGCCTTGTTCAATATTGCGCGCAGCGCCAAAGAAACGCTTTGGCTTGTGCAACGCGTTGGCGTCTACACCGCCGGTAAGAATTTTTCCGGAATGGGGTTGGACAGTATTATAGGCTCTTGCCAGTCTCGTAATCGAATCGAGAAGAATGACGACGTCATGGCCATGTTCGACCAGCCTTCTTGATTTTTCGATGACCATCTCGGCAACCTGGACGTGTCTTTCCGGGGGTTCATCGAATGTCGATGCAATCACCTCGCCATCGACAATCCGTTGCATATCGGTGACTTCTTCGGGGCGCTCGTCAATGAGAAGGACGATTAACACAATTTCGGGGTTATTTGTGGAAATGGCATTGGCAATATTTTGCAAAATGATGGTCTTTCCGGTTCGGGGAGGAGCTACAATGAGGCCGCGCTGCCCCTTTCCAATGGGTGCGGCCATATCCAGCACCCTCGTGGATAATTTGTCTTTTGTCGTCTCCATGACAATGCGTTCATTGGGATAGAGGGGAGTGAGGTTTTCAAATAAAATCCTCTCCCTTGCCTTTTCCGGAGGTGTTCCATTGATTGTGTCGACTTTTAGCAGGGCAAAATATTTTTCCTTTTCCTTTGGCGAACGGATCGTACCGCAGATCGTATCTCCCTTTTTTAAATCGAACCTGCGTATTTGCGCAGGCGAAACGTAAATATCTTCCGCAGAAGAAAGATAGTTATAATATGGGGAGCGTAAAAACCCGAACCCGTCGGGCAGAATTTCTAGGACCCCTTCGCCATAGAGGACTTCGTTTGGTTTTTCTGAGATCGCCCGGACAATATCAAAGACCATTTGAGATTTTGTCAATGATCCCAAATGTTTAAGACCGATCGATTTGCCGAATGCATTGAGCTGATTGATATCCATTCGCTGGATTTCGGCAATTTTAATGATTTCAGTTGGCTGATGCCCTTGATGTGACATTGCGGTCTGCTCGCTCGTAACGGTAGGGTTTTCTTGTGACATGGGTTCTGGTGAATGATTATCTTGATTCATTGAAGAATCATCTCCTGGTTAGCGTTGTAAAATACAAAATAGTTTTTCCGTAGCGATACGCAAGTGTTGCATATCGCTTAAATTTTCAATGCAATAGGTGGCCCTTGCAGCTTTTGTTTTCACATCCAGCTGTCTTTGCATTCTTTGCGTATACTCATCTTCGGATGGGTCATCAGTTCTCGATTGCATCCATCGCTTTTTGCAGCAGTTCTCTTCGGCGATGACGGCAATGCTTACATCAAAGGCATCTTGTGCATTGATTTCGAACAATAAGGGGATCTCAGCAACAAATAATTTGATGTTTGGATTATCTTTGATGTGTTGATATCTTTTTTCTATTTCATCCAGAACTATTGGATGGATTAATTTTTCTAAAGAATCCAGTCTTTCTTTATCTTTGAAAACCTTAAGTGCAACTATTTTTCGATCAATTTTTCCATTACTGACAATGTCTTGGCCCAATAATAAAATGACTTTTTGTCCAAGAACTGTATGTGGGGTCAATAAATCATGGACAATTTCATCGGCACTGACGACATAGGCTCCCATATCGCGCATGAAACGGCATACGGTAGATTTTCCGCAAGCGAGCCCGCCTGTAATGGCAACCTTCTTTAACTTTAACATTCTTTCCAATTTTTTCCAACGCTAATATCAACAATTAAAGGAACTCTCAGTGCAAAGACATTTTCCATGACGGTTTTGACAAGCGCACTAAAGATGGCAATTTCATCGTCCGGGACTTCAAAGATCAGTTCGTCGTGTATTTGTAAAACCGGGTATCCCTTTAATTCAGGTTTATCTTTCAGCGCCTGATCGATTTGGAGCATGGCGATTTTGATCAGATCAGCGGCTGTGCCTTGCAATGGGGTGTTAACGGCAAGTCTTTCCGCCTGGGCCCGCAGACGTTCATTCGGGCTATTGATTTCGGGAATCAGACGCTCGCGTCCGGTAATTGTCGTCGTATATCCGGACTGCCGGGCCTTGACTTTACACTCTTCGATAAAGCCCTTGATTTTTGGATATCTCTTAAAATAGGTATCGATAAATGCGGCAGCAGTCTTGACGTTGGTGCGAAGCTCTTTTGCTAATCCAAAGGCCTGCTGTCCATAAATGATCCCAAAATTGACCGCTTTTGCATTGCTGCGCATCTCCTTTGTGACTTCCCGTAAAGGAATTCCCAATAATGCTGCCGCAGTATAGGCATGAATGTCTTCATGAAGATTGAACGCATTTGTCAGCGTCTCATCTTCGCTAAAATGGGCAAGCAGACGCAATTCAATTTGAGAATAGTCAGCAGAGAGATAGCTCCATCCGCTATTTTGAGGCCGGAAAGCCTGGCGGATTTTTAACCCTTCAGAACTTCTGATGGGGATATTTTGCAGATTGGGATTTTGGCACGAGAGCCGGCCCGTTGCCGCAACAGACTGGTTGAAAGTGCAATGGATCCGTCCGCTATTTGGATCAATGCTAAGGGGCAGATTATCGATATAAGTAGAGCGTAATTTTTCAAGCGTTCGATACTGGAGCAGTTTTTCCGCAATGGGGTGATCGGCTTTTAACACCTCGAGGATCTCAGCGTTTGTCGAAAATCCCGTAGCTGTCTTTTTGGGTAAGCGTATTTGCAGCTTGTCTTGCAGGATATGAGATAATTGCTTCGGAGAATTAAGATTGAATGTCTCTCCCGCCAATTCATAAATATCTTTTTGTACTTCTTCAATTTGATGTTGTATTGATACCGAAAGTTGTTTTAAATGATCGACATCGACAAAAATCCCCTTTTGTTCCATCTTCGCAAGGACGCGCAGCAAGGGTAATTCGAGCTCATACATTAACTTTTCAAACTTTCTCTCCCGAATTTCCTTTTCAAGGCATTTTTTTAACTCCAAATGCGCCTTTAGTCCTGTAGTTTGGCCTGACAAATAGGTTTCACATAGATCTTCAAGAGTATGGTTGCGATGATGAGAGTTGAGAAGGTAAGAGGCCAAAAGAAGGTCAAAAGAGATCGAGGCAATTTCAATGCCATATTTGTACAGGAGGTGCAAACTCGGTTTGACATCATAACCGAAAAATGAAAGGTTTTTATTCCCGAATAAAGGTTTTAATGAAGCGATCAGTTTTTCCGTTTCGATTTTCTGATCAAATGGAATGGTCCAGGAGCGATATTTTTCCGGTTGCAGGGGCTCTTCGACTGCGAGTTCTATTGTCAGAACTTCCTCACTACTGCTCTGTGCAAGGGTAGCTTTGTGTGCGGTAACTGAAAAACAGATTTCTTTGCAGTTATGTAAATCTCTGATAAGAGTCTCTAATTTTCCCTCATCATCGACTATAGTGGCCGCAGATTCTTCTGGCAATGGAGTTTGAGGTGGGGCATCCTTTTCTAACTCTTTGAGCAGGGAACGAAAATCAAATCGGGAATAAAATGCCTTAAGTTCCGGCGACGGGTGAAAATGAAATTGATAAAAGTTTTGGTCCTTCGGGATCTCAACAGCTAAATCGAGCTGCACAAGGCGTCTGCTGATCAATGCCATATCGATATTTTGCATAATACAGCTGCGTTTTTTCTCTCCAGCGATCGCTTCCGGATGGGCAATGAGCGCGTCAAGCGAACCAAACTGGTTCAACAGGGCGGCTGCTGTTTTTGGGCCGATCCCGGACAAACCGGGAATGTTGTCAGAACTGTCTCCGATCATCGAAAACAGATCGACAATTTGTGCCGGGGCAACTCCATATAACTGCTGGACCTCTGAGGGTCCCACCACGAGATTTTCTTTGCGTGTGTTAAGGAGAAAAACGCGATCGCTCACCATCTGGCACATGTCTTTGTCTGATGTGCAAAGATATACCGTACTGTTCGCACAGCCCCAGGATGCAATAGTACCCATCGTATCATCGGCTTCCACATCGGGGATATTCAGAAAAGGTAAACCTGCCAGTGAGCAAAATTCTCTTGCCCAATCGATCTGATAACCCAAATCAGGGGGTGTGCTTGAGCGATGCGCTTTATATGCCGGATAGATTTCTTCCCGTTTTTTTGCATTATTCGGGCCGTCAAATATGGCAACAACGTGGGTGGGATGAAAATCTTTAACCAGTTTCAGTACCGAACGGATAAATCCATATAAAGCATTGGTCGATTTGCCTTCATGGTTTGTCATATTGCGGATAGCAAAATAGGAGCTGTATAAATAGCCCGATGCATCGATTATATAGAGTTTTTCCATGTCTTTTAGTAATCTTTAGCGATAAAGGTAAAGAACTTGTGGGTGCGAGCCAAAGCGCATTTCCAACGGGATATCCACCTGATGGGTGATTTTTCCCTGAAGCAAAGGATTGCTTGTTTTAAATAATTCCGACAGCCAATTGGTGCTTTCCATCCTGACGACTTGCACTTGATCGTCTTCTTCGCCAATTGCGGCAGTCAGCTGTTTAAGAGTTTCTTGTCTGGAGACTCCAGATTCGTCGATATACCCATATTCTTTGGCCAGGGTCGCCGGATAGACATTGGCTCCATAGACATCAATTAATTTTTGTTTGGACAAGTTTGGCCGGTTTTGTGTGACAATATTGACAAAGAGCTGGTAAAAATAATCGATGGCGTCTTTAATATTGTCCTCTTCCCCCTTGACCCATGGTCTTAACGGATTGAGATTGTCCTTCCCTTTTCCTTCATATAATGTCAAAGACTGCACCCCAATTTTGTCCATTAACTGGGAAAAATTTAGGGCGCTGGACATGATCACTCCCACACTTCCAATCAGACTTGCCTCTGTTGAATAGATTTTATCGGCAGCTGATGCAATGTAGACTCCACCAGATGCGCAATAGCCATCGATAAAGGCATAAACAGGGGTATTGTGTGTTTCTTTATAAGCTTTTATTGCGCGATAGATCGCATCGGCATCTGATGATGTCCCTCCAGGAGTATCTATATCGAGCAAGATCGCTTTGACGCGGTCCCCGGTAAAATCGCCTTCCCGGGATTCAATGAGCTGCTGCGCAATTTTTTCCTGTGTCAGCCCGTCGAGGCCAATCACCCCTTTAATATCGATTGTCAGGATGACAGGGCTTGAGCTGCTTAAAATTTTTCTGACGCCATTTCCATTAGGCAATATCTCCGGAGAGTATTTATAGGAAATCTGCGGACTTGTGTCTGATGAGCCCGAAGCTGCGCCTATGGCAATGATGAGGACAAACATGCCTAATAAAATGCCCATAACGGCTGCAAAACAAACAAAAAATGACCGGACCGTTGCTGAAAAAATAGAGTTTGACATAAATAACCTTTAAGAGGGTTTTATCATTAGACTTCGATGGTACTATTGGCCTTAAACTTAAGACTTCTAAGCTCGAGGTTGATTGTAAATCTTGCCGGCAATTTTATCAATCACTTCTTTTTTGAATCACGTTCGGTATAAGGTAGCCCATTTTATTACCCATAGGTATAGAGTTTAATTCAACACAAAGGCACGAAGGGACCAAGACACTAAGGGGAAAGGGTTTGAAGGCAAAATTTCTTTGTTTCTTTGAGACTTCGTGCCTTTGTGTTGAATTAATTATAGATAACGTTTAAAAGGTTTTTTCTTATGGATAATAGCTGAGGCAGCCTGGGCATTGGCGCCCAATGTCGTTAAGTTAAAATAATTTGTTATAAATAAATACGACGTATTAGCTCCTATCGCCGCATCCGCGGCTGTCTTATTGTTATTCGTACCC
>JABDCW010000042.1:0-635 GCA_013287905.1 Chlamydiota bacterium
AAACCAAAGGCGCATGTGAATACTTGTTTTAACATGAATGTCTCCTAATTAATGTTGAGTCACAGTTTGTGTTTTTAAAGAAAGAGCTTCATGATAGTAAATGAACGATTTATTAGTCAATATAAAAAACAGTCACGGTTTAAGCGCTTTGTCTGAACCATAAAGAAGGCCCGCTTTTGCAATGTTTTCGCGTGCATTTGGAAAGATCTCCTCAATTTCTTTAAGGAGCTGATCCACTTTTTTGCGCATGGAATGCTGTCCGACAGGGCATCTGCACATTGTTCTTTTAAAACCATGCTGATCGGCAAAAGAGATGATCATTTCTTCCGGTACGTAGATGAGCGGGCGGATGATCGTGATCCCAAAATGTTTCATATGTATTTTCGGAAGGTTGGCTGCAAATTCCGCTTTATGGAGCAGGTTCATCAGCAAAGTCTGGGCGCTGTCGTCGCGATGGTGCCCAAATGCAATAGTATCCACGCCGACGCTTTTCGCTGCATCAAAAAGAAGGCGCCGTCTTTCTCTCGAACAACTATAGCATTCCAAGTTTTCTAATTTTTGGTCGGTTTCCCGAAGGATAAAAGTAACCCCGATTTGACTGCATATTTTTTCCAGATAGGAGGCTGTTATTCCAG
>JABDCW010000042.1:645-17137 GCA_013287905.1 Chlamydiota bacterium
ACCCTAAGCCCAATCCTTCGGAAATTCCGCAAGCAATTGCGATAATATTTTTTCCAGATAGGAGGCTGTTATTCCAGCTCCGCATGAAAAAGCCCCCGAAACATGAAAAGCAAAAAGAGTAAAAGGAGGAAAGCCTTTTCCAGAAATTGCTTTTAATAGATACAGCAGGGCCAGGCTGTCTTTTCCGCCGCTTAAGGCAACTCCAATTCTGGAGACTCCATCGAGCATGTGAAAGTCAAAGAGCGCTTTGCGTACGGCGCTTTCTAACTTCTTACCGACACCTTTCCACGGGGGCTGAACTATAGGAATATCAGGATGGGATAACATGTTATAATTCTAATTAGGGATTATTGTTTTTAGAAATTCAGTATACAGGGTTCATCAGTAAAAATCAACTGCTTCCAAGGCATGCCGTCAACACGGTACAGGAAGTTATAACTAATTTTTTTCAACCTAGAGGACTCTAAGCCAATCCTGATCTCGATCTCGATCATGATTAAGATCAAGACTTGCTTAGAGTTTTCTTGGTTGAAAAAAATCGTTATAATTTTCTCTCGCCCCGGTACCGTTCATTGCTAATATTGACTTTCGTGTTATTTTCATATAGAATAAAATTAATGATGTGTATGTAGCAGTGGAGTTTTTATGAAAATTACTTACCTGGGGGCCGGAGCATGGGGCTACTGCTTAGCTTCATTATTAGCAAAAAAGGGATATCATGTTAGTTTATGGACAAGAAATAGCCTTTTGGCAGATCGATTAAATTCCGGACAAGATCATCCTCATCTGCCAGGGTGGGGCCCGCCTGCAACATTAGCCATCACAACCAATTTAGAAGAAGCTTTACATAAAACTGATATTATCATAGAAAGTGTAACTGCCGCCGGCCTTCGGCCTGTTTTGAATCTGCTCTACCAAATTTGCCGTCCGGCTTGTCCGATTGTCATGACTTCAAAGGGGATTGAACAAAATACAGGGTTGATCCTTCCCGAGGTGGCGATCGAAATTTTTGGACAGTCTGCCCGATCGCAGGTAGGTTTTTTAAGCGGACCCGGATATGCCCAGGAGGTAATTGCAGGTCTTCCAACGTCTGTTGTCGGTTCTGCTTTCGATTACGATGTCATGCTAAAAATTTGCGATATTTTTACTACAAATACATTTCGTGTTTATCCGAACAGCGATATATGCGGAGTAGCTTACGGCGGTGCTTTAAAAAATATTATCGCAATTGCTTGCGGAATTTCCGAAGGATTGGGCTTAGGGTCCAGTTCAAAAGCTGCATTGATCACCCGGGGCCTTCATGAAATTCGCAAATTGGCAGTAGCCAGGGGTTGCAAGACCGAAACGATTTATGGACTTTCAGGAATGGGAGACATGTGCCTGACATGCTGTTCCATGATCAGCAGGAACAGCCGGTTTGGATATTTGATTGCGCAAGGAAAAACGCCAAAAGAAGCGGAAAGTGAGATTGAAATGGTCGTAGAAGGTGCCTATACATGTGTTTCGGCTTTACAGTTAAGTAGGCAGATCCAGATTGAAATGCCGATCACTGAAATTGTTTATAAAATCATTTATGAGAATATGAGGCCAATAGATGCAGTGCATTCTTTGATGCTGCGTACAATTAAGGAAGAACATTTATAATGAAAGTTATCACACCGGATCAAATGATCGATATCGAATCTGCGGCATATCGTTCCGGAGCCTCTTCTGCAGAATATATGGAAGAAGCGGGCAGCGGTGTTGCCCTTGTCGTCCAGGATTATGTCGAAAAAAATGAAATAGAAAGAATTGCCATCTTATTATGCGGTAAGGGAAATAATGCAGGGGACGCTTATGTGGCGGGAATGCACTTGCTCGCTCTTGAATACGAAGTATTTGCAATCCAGGTTGTGCCTATAGATGAATGTTCGCCTCTTTGTAAGCAAAATTTCGAAAGATTTATCAATAACGGCGGACAAATGATTATTACGCAGGAGGAATTGCCGGATAGGGGGGTGATTATCGATGGTCTTTTTGGTACCGGATTTCACGGGACAGTGTCGGGAAAATTTTATGAGATCATCGAGTATGCGAACAATTCTGGCTTACCCGTTATTTCAGTTGACATCCCATCCGGTTTGAATGGAAATACCGGCGAAGTGATGGGACTTGCTATTGTAGCGACAGAAACTGCATTCCTGGGTCTTCCAAAAATTGGTTTCTTCCTTCGGGACGGATGGAATCATGTCGGCAAATTGCGTTATATCGATTTTGGGTTGCCTGAGATTTTTTTCGAAGAATGCGATTCTGATTTCTATTTGCTTGATCTTCAAGATATTCAACCTCAAATGCCGAAAATTCCCTATAACCGATATAAGTATCAGGCTGGTTTAGTAGTCGGCGTAAGCGGCTCTCCTGGTATGCCGGGCGCGGCAATTCTTAGCTCCACCGCAGCTTTGCGGGGCGGGGCGGGTATTGTACGTTTAATGTATCCGGAAGGGATGCTGGCAGAATTTGCAGGATGCATGCCGGAACTGATCAAAGCAGCTTTTCATTACGAACAGCCGGAAAGTTTAGTCGATGCTCTTAACAGGGGGGCGGCAACTTTCATCGGCCCAGGCATTGGGGTAACCGATCAATCGCGCGACCTTTTGCGTTATCTTTTACCCAAGTTGACTAAGCCGTGCGTTATCGATGCAGATGGATTAACGATTTTAGCTGAAGATTGGATCGATCTGCCCGAACAGACGATACTGACACCGCATGTGGGAGAAATGATGCGTCTGTTACAGATCACTGAGCGACCTGTCATTGACCTCGAATTCCTTAAAACCTGCAGCCGGTTTGCGGAAGAAAAAAATGTATGTCTTGTCCTTAAAGGGGGGGTGACTTTTATTTTTTGTGATAAAGAGATGGTTTTTATTAATTCAACAGGAAATCCGGGAATGGCTACTGCAGGCAGTGGAGATGTATTGACTGGATTGATCGCATCGATGTTGGCTCAAGGGGCCTCAATTGAGAACGCGGCGAAAATCGGGGTATTCTTGCACGGGCTTGCCGGTGAATATGCTGCAGAAGAAATGACCCCTTCTGTGATGATCGCCTCCGATATTCTGTATCATTTTCCCGAAGCCTTTAAATTTCGCCTGCTGTAGGCTATTATCAATTGACGACACGCCCTAATTTATGATGCCAGGAAAAATCTTATGAAAAATTATGTCATATTGTTTTTAATATCCACAATGAGTCTTCATCACGTGATAACAGCTGTTGAGACAAGTGGACTTTCAGATCCGAAAGAGATTCCGGTTACAACTAAAAATCCTGAAGAAAAAAAAATATACCCTATCGCGATCATCGGCGCCGGTGCGGCGGGTACAATGGCAGTAAAACGGGCAGTATTAAACAACAACGAAGTGCTTCTTTTTACAGGAGCCAAGCAAGCACGAAGATGTTCGCGTGGGAATTGGGTCAGGAAAATAGATAATATACCTGGTCTTGGAAAATACGAAAGGCCGATTTTAGAATTGCGCAACGAAGTATTACAAGAATTAACTCAAAGTCCATTAAGTCATAATCTTTATGTGATTGAGGAGTCTGTCTCTTTCATCGAAAAAGATATCGATTTTTTTAAATTAACAGATGGAACCGGGCGTATTTATTGTGCGAAATATGTGGTGATGGCTACAGGAATCATGGATGAGCAACCTCGTATTCAAGGAAGCATCGATCCTATTCTTAAATATGCAAATGGACAAACGATAGCCTATTGCTCTTTGTGCGATGGCCATCGAAGTTTTGGAAAAAAGACCGTTATAATCGGACACTCAGAATCTGCAGCGAATATCGCCTTGCTTTTATTGGAAAAATATCAACTTACGTCTATGACCATTCTGACAAATGGTAAGATACATGAATTTACACCAGAACTCTTAAAACAAATCCAGAACAAAAACATTAATATTTTAGAAGCTCCGATCAAGGAAGTTCTCGGCAATAAAGAACAAAAGCAACTCACCGGATTCGTGCTTGAAAATGATCATGCAGTAGAAGCCGACATTGGATTTATAGCTTTGGGAATTAGGCCGAATAATCAGCTGGCATTGCAGATTGGCGCTCAAGTTGATGAAAGTGGTTTGGTAATTACTGACTTAAATGGCGAATCATCAATCCCAAATTTATTCATCGCAGGAGATTTAAGAGCGAACAGCATGAAACAAATTTATACGGCCTGGCAACATGCTGTTGATAGTATTCAATTAATAAATCAACGAATTAGAGAGTAAGAAGCCTAATCTGGACATTTATGCAAGCAATAGATACAATTTGATCATTTAGAAAAAGTTTAGAAGATATTAAATAATGAATAAATATTTTATTTTGATCAGCGTGGTTTGTGCGATTGTGCTCGGCATTATCGCGCCAAATCTGTTTGAACACATCCGGTTCCTTGGCAATCTCTTTATCAATCTCCTAAAACTCTTCGCCCTTCCTTTGATTTGTTCCGCGCTTGTCGCGGCTCTTGGCGATCTTTCCGGGAATGTTTCTTCGCTAAAATCCCTTTCCAAAAAATTGCTCTGCTACATGGCTTTAAGTGAAATCATTGCTGTGACGATAGCCATTGGCCTCTTTAACTTACTTCAACCTGGGATCGGCGGCAACCCCGATATGCTCTTAAAGGGACAAGAATACCAGCCGCCAAGCACAGAAGGTTTCGGCTTCACAGACTTCCTCGTATCGATTTTCCCCGATAACATTTTTTATTCGCTTACTCATTTTGAACTTTTGCCCGTGGTCGCCTTTTCCATTATGTTCGGTCTTGGCTGCACTGCTGCCGGCAGCAGCACTAAACCTGTGATTAATCTGGCGATCAGCATCCGGGATGCCTCGACAAAATGTCTTAACGGTGTTATGGTAATTGCCCCTATCGGTATTTTTGCCCTTGTCGGGGCGGGTGTTGCGGAATCTTACCTTAGCGGTAATCTAAAGGAAAATTTTGCTGCATTACTCGGGTTTGTCGGCGTGCTTATGCTTGGCCTTTTTTTACATGGCCTTTGGCAACTTCTTGCTGTCACATTTATCTCGAAACAAAAAATCTCTTATATACTTCAGCAAAGTTTGCCTGTTTTTTCCACCGCATTTGGTACATCCAGTTCCGTAGCTACACTGCCCGTTGCCATGCAAACAGCCGATGCTCTTGGCTCAAAACCATTTGTCACCCGCCTGATGCTTCCCTTATGTGCTTCCATTAACGTGGGAGGGATGATGATGTACGAAATGGCAGCTGTTCTATTTTTTTCTCAAATGCTCGGATTAGACCTTTCGTTGTCGCAACAAATTCTTCTCGCCATTGCATGTATTCTTGGAGGTATGGCGGAGGGAGGGATTCCTGAAACCAGCATGGTCAGTCTTGTCGTCGTTTTTCGCATCGTGAATATTCCCCTCTCGGCGATCACTTTTCTCCTTCCGCTTGACCGGATCATCGACCGGATACGCACAGTTGTTAATATTTTTGGAAACATGTGCGGCGTCATTCTCGTCAGCAAATGGATCACTGCCGAAGAGTCGCAAAGTCAACTCTGAGGGCCTGTCCTAATAAAAATTTTCATAATTCCCCTTGAGTTTAAACAAAAAAACCTATACATATTAATACCTTAAGAATCTGTCTCAATGGCAGCTTGAATGAAGCCTATACCAGTTAACAAAGAGGAAAGTATGTATAAAGTCCTGTCGTCAATCTATCATGCATGTTTGTTATTATGTTTTTTTTCTGTAAATCCCTTGGGGGCTGTCTGGTCGCCAGACACCACGATTTCTCCCCCATCTTCAGATAAAGCCCAAATAGGGATAGATGGAGCTGGAAATGCTATTGCAATATGGCGCATGTTCGATGGCTTCAATACAAACATTCAGTCTGCTATTTTGCCAAAGGGAGGCAGCTGGTCTGATGCTGCGACCATTTCATCTTATTCGGGATATCACACACAATGTTATCCGCAAATTGCAGTGAATTGCGAAGGCAGTGCCATTGCAATTTGGGAAGAGTGTAAAGGGGCTGAATCAACTGTCAGGGCGACAATCCTTCCATCCGATGGCGAGTGGTCTTCGCCAATGGATATTTCTAAGCCCTCTTTAAAGCCGGGTCAGGTACCGCAAATCGCGATCAACTCCTCCGGTTATGCCGTTGCTGTATGGAAAAATTATGATGGTTCCCGCAATATGACAGAGGCGGCTACTTTCCAATTTGGCGGAAACTGGTCTCAACCTGTAGCTATCTCATCATCCATCGATACATATGTGCCGCAAATAGCCGTGGAATCTTCCGGAAATGCGGTTGCCGTCTGGCTTGATGTGACCAACCAAACAATTCAAAGTGCAACGCTTTCCTTTGGAAAAACTTGGGGGCTCCCCATTAATTTGTCCGCAGGAGGTTCCGGAAATCCTCAAATTCAAATGAACCCTTCCGGATATGCCGTTGCAATATGGGAAAGATTCGTTGATTCGTGTTTTGCGGTTGAAGCATCTACTTTTCAGTTTGGGGAAAGTTGGTCTGCCCCCATTGTCGTTTCCACTCCTGAATCCGATGCTTTTCAACCAGATGTTGCCATAGATTCAGATGGCAATATCATTGCTGTCTTTGGTCAGTGTTCGGGAAGCGACATTTATGTTCAGGCAGCGCAATTGCCCTTTGGAGGTTCCTGGACTTCACCCTCAACACTGTCCCCGGCCGGAGCATTTTCCTTTGACCCGAATGTTGTCATCGATGGTTTTGGCAATGCCTATGCCGTCTGGGATAGAGATAATGGCTATGATGTTGTCGTTCAGACGTCAATCCTGCCCTTTGGCGGAGAATGGTCTGCCCCGGTAGATCTTTCGGCATATGGGCAAGGGGCAATATTTCCCAAAATTGCCGTGGACATGACGGGATATGCTGTTGTCGATTGGACAAGCAATACCATGGATGTCATTCAGGCGGCGGCCTGGATAAGTGCTCCGACGATCACTAATGTAGATCCCAATGCTGGTTCAACATCCGGAGGTGATTCGATTACGATCAAGGGGACAAATTTCATTAACGTCACTTCAGTCAGCTTTGGTTCGACAGGCGCATCATTTGCAGTCATTTCACCTACAGAGATTATTGCCACCTCGCCTGCAGGAGTTCCTGGCGTCGTGGACATTACGGTGATCACAACTGCCGGCACTTCATCGATCTCTCCGAATGATCAATACACTTATCAGCCGCTTGGTTCCCCTCCTCCCGCAGTAGCAAATGTTTATCCAAATAATGGCCTCTCAATCGGGGGAAATCCTGTAAGAATTACGGGGACGAATTTCGATGATGTAACTCAAGTTAGTTTTGGCGGAAACGAGGCGTTGAGCTTTAGCGTCATTTCTTCCACATTGATCATTGCGACTGTCCCTGCAGGCAATCCCGGACCCGTAGATGTCACCGTCACTACCAATGCCGGGACTTCTGTAACGAATTCCCGGGATCATTATACATATCGTTAAAGTAAAGCCGACCCCATAAGGCTTGCCTTATGGGGTTGGAAACAAACATAGAAAATCAGGAAAATCGCCATGTCTTTGCAACAAATATTCCCTGAAATTTTAAGTCGAAAATCGGCTCAAAACAACCCGAAAATCGACAGAACTTTAGATTTTAAACAGGTTCTTATCAATATAAGCGCGATTTATTTCCTTGTTTCCATGCTCTCATGCTGGGGTATCGATACCATCAATGATAAGCAGCGCAATTGCCTCATTCTTCTCGATCAGAGGCGCAATAATGAAAATATCGGTATATTGAACGGATGGTTTTTGACAAGCCGCCTCCAATCGGCAATTGCCGAAAAGGAAATACCCATATTAATTAACGCACAGTTATGGAGTGCATTTGTCGAAAAGCGGCTTTATTTCGCACAAGGGTTGCTTCAGCAAGATACTGAAAGCCATCAGATCTATAACATGTATCTGACAATTAATGAACGTTGCGAATACTGGAGCCATCTGTACAATGAGCTCGATAATGATGCGGTTCAGAATAAATATCTGGTCGTGGAAAATATTAACAATGAGTTTTACTATGGTTCACAGAAAATAACGGCTGGAAATTATCAACTTTTTCTCGATTACATGACCCCTTTTGACCATAATGATTGGGATATTTATAAGAACAATTCGGGCTTTTATTTGTTTATCCCCAAAAAATATTCCGCCGAAAATTCCCCTCTTGGGTTTAAGATCGATTCATTGCATAAAGTAGATTATCCCGAAGAAAGCCCTTCCCTTTATTTCGATTTTTCTTCTTCCTCATCCATTGCTGATGTCTTATCCGATTTTTTTGTCACATATAATGATACAGCAGAGATGCCTTACGCATGGAATATTTTACTTGCCGGACATGGCGGTTCTGATTACGAAGAAACGAATCGCAATGGGACACTGGAGTGGAGCTGCCAGCCCATTATAGCCGATTTGACTGCTGAGGAATTTACTTTGCTGCTCGATTTTTTTCATTCGAAAGTAAAGACCCATTTCTTTCATTATGCTACCTGTTATGGAGGAGGAAATCATCTCCCTTTGCTTTTCAATAAGGGATTACATGCATTTTATCATTTTCCTATTATGTGCGATACCCTGACGGACTGTGCAAGCTATTGCAAATGGACAACTTCCCTACCCTCCTATGGTAAGCCATTTCTGACAACATCGGATTTGATTTACGATCATGAAAAAAGTTGCTGGCAGCTACCCTTGGCCCCTGTTTACCATTGGAAAAGTTTTTTTGATGATCTTGCCGCGATCGATTTTTCTCCAGGGGCCATTGAAAACTTGCAGGCGATGATGTCATCTATTACCTATCCAATTATTGCAAACATTCCCATGGTATGCCTCCCATACAGCACGAATTTTTTCCCTCTCTATTCTTCCGATGTCGTTAAAATAGATGAAAAGCTTTTGGCTAATGCCAGAGAAAGAGACAAAGTGAGAATAAAAGGTGCCAAAACTATTTTACTGGAAAGCGGTTTCATTGATGTTCCTATCCTCCTTGATCCGGTCTCACAATGCCGGCTGATATCCATTGAGCCAGGTAATGCATTGCACTATATAAAAAAATTACAGGCAACTCAATATATTGACTTGCCAGGTGTGTTTTGGCAAGCCCAATATCAACATTTTGATAAAACTTTTATTGTAGATGAGTGTACATTCCCGCAACCTGCAAATTCGTTTTACACATGTGCTGCAATCATTGATGGGATAGAAGTGAAAGAGAGAGGACTTAAGCTTACTAATGTGATTATTTCACAAATAAAAAGCCATTATATGCGTCTGTTTTTTACTTTAAATGATGTTGCTGTAATGGTCGTTGCCCATAAACAATCAGAAGAAGATGAAAATGTAAGTATTCAAAATGTTGTGGTCTTGAACGATGCAGAGCGCAAGAAATACGAAGAGCGCTATTCCTTATTGAAAGAACCTTTTATTATTGACTTTTAAAAGATTTGTATATAAAATCGTTATTTTAGTTTTATTATAATAACTTTTTAAATAAAGTAGTGAAGGATGTTAAAGTTTTATAAAAGAATACTGGCATTATCTGCTTTGTTGGTGTTTGGACTGCATGTGCCAGGCAGTGCGACCGCACCCTTTGTTACATCCCAAGAGTTTAATGATGGCTATCGTAACGGCTTGGCTAACGGTGCCACTCATATGCTCATCATTTGGGATATCTATGATTTTGAGGATACATACCAGTTTATTAGTTACTGCTCTCCCGAACAAGATATCAACGATGTGATTGAGTACTATACCGCTCCTGGATTTTACAAAGTTGCTGCAGTCTATGACCTTCGCTAAGAGATTGTCTTAGAACCTGTTCAAAATCTTTTAAATAGACAATCTCTTAGCTCTTGAAGTTTATTTGTCTACAAAACTTTAGTGGCGATATCATAACCTTTAAAACTACCACAGAGCCCACAGAGTACACAAAGGGGTATTTTCACTCTCTGTGGGCTCTGTGGGCTCTGTGGTAGTTTATATTTAATAATTAGAAAGATTTTGAACAGGTTCTTAAAACTCGGATCGTTTTCTGATGTTTTTATTTCGCTGTTTTGTTAATAATGGAATCAACAACGAGGTAACCGACTATGTGCAGAATATTTTTCTTGATTGTGGTGCTTTCCATCACCGTTTGCCCGCCTGCAAATCTCCATTCGGCAACTTGCTGCTCTTCAAAAGAAGAGTGTCTGAACGACCCGAATTGCCTGTGCTGGTGCTCTCAAATATGTAACTGGCGGAAAAAAACACCGGAAGACCGTCCCTTTTATGTAGAAAACGATCCCCATAAAAAATTTTGTTATTGCAAACAGTGGGATTATGATCATTATGTCGCCAATTGCATAGAGGGAAAAAATATACCGGAACCCAAAGACGCAAAATAAGCCAAAACGACAACTTCGCTTTCGCCAAATCATCTGCTAAAAATAAGCAAAAAGATCATGATTACTAAATTTTTATTTTTGATTATAGGGATTGCCGTTTCCATTCCGGCATTTGCCGGCCTTCAGGAAATGACCCTCGAGGAAAAAGTAGGCCAGTTGCTCATGGTCCATTTCAATGGAGAAACAGCGAATGATGATGCCAGAAGATTGATTCAAAAAAGCCTTGTCGGTGGAATCATATACTATAATTGGGCAAATGGACTTCACTCTCCCCGGCAGGTAAGGCAATTAAGCGCCGGGTTGCAAGCTTTAAGCAAACAAAACCGCAATCCCATCCCTCTTTTTATTGCTGTCGATCAAGAAGGAGGGGTTGTCGCCAGGTTAACAAAAGGGTTTACGGTTTTTCCGGGAAATAAGGCGCTTGGGATGACGAATGATCCTGGCCTCGCGGAAAAATGTTCCTTTGCAATGGGTCAGGAACTTAAATGCGTCGGGGTTAATTTTAATCTCTCTCCCGTCATCGATGTCAATACCAATCCCCGCAACCCTGTCATTGGCATCCGTTCATTCGGAGGTTCTCCCGATACTGTGGTCTGTTTTGGAAAAAGTGCTCTTCATGGGTATCACAAGGCTGGGATCATCACTTCTCTAAAACATTTTCCTGGACATGGTAATGTAGAGGTGGATTCTCATTCCGATCTTCCTGTGCTTAAACAATCCAGGGAACAGTTGCAAGCAGTTGAACTTTTGCCTTTTTTCGAGCTTGCCCCGCAGGCTGATACAATCATGACAGCGCACATCATTGTGCCATCGATTGATCCTGTCCATTGCGCGACTCTTTCTAAGGACGTTTTAGATATTGTACGAAAAGAAATCGGTTTTCAAGGCGTTATCATTTCAGATTCCTTAGTGATGGAAGGGCTTCTTAAAAACTGCTCCCCGATCGATGATGCGGCGATAAGAGCATTGAATGCAGGATGCGATATTTTATTATTGGGCGGCAAACAGTTAGTGGATTCAAAGACGCATTTAGAGCTTAAGGTCGCCGATATTGAAAGAATTCATCAGGCAGTGGTCAATGCAGTCAAAAACGGAATTGTTTCCGAACAACGTTTGAATGAGGCTGTTCGAAGGATTTTAGCTTTAAAAAATGCTTATTTATTATCTGGAGCGTCCAATGATGAGTGCGATTTAAAAGGGGTCGGCACTCCTGAGAAAAACCAGCTTGCAATAAATATCGCAGCGCTTAGCTTAAAAGAGATAAAAAATAGCAGCACATTACCGTCACCGGGACAACAAAAAATAGCAATTTTTGCCCCTGCCATTGTACAGGACAGTATTAAACAAGTTTCCCATTTTTCATCAGGGAAAGAAACTCCCATGCTATTTTTCAGAAGCCTGAACCCGGATGAAGCTGAAATGCAACTGGCGTGCAATATGGCAGTTGAGGCGGATGTTCTCATTATGTGTTCCTACAATGCCTGGAAAAATCAATCACAGGTGACTTTATTTCAAGCGCTGCTAAACTCTAAAAAACCTGTAATTGTCATTGTATTAAGAGATCCCGTTGACGCGAGCAGTTTTCCACAAGCTGATCTCATATTAATGACCTTTAGCCCAACAGCCCCTTCCATCCAGGCGGCTTTTGACCGGTTGTTTCAGCTCTAAGAGGTTCAATGATGTTTATTAATTTTTTTTCCGCAATCAGAGGTATTAGCACTTTTAGATTGTATGTGATCGTATTTGCATTTTCTATTTCCTTCCTTCACAGCAGCGATGGAAAAATTATAAAACCAATTCCACCAATAACTCAGGATGGTTTAGTTTTACATTTTGATCTCAACGGCACTTTGATGTTATTTGACTCTATTAAGGCCGTTTATGGGGAATATGCACTGCTCTCGCTTCTTTCTGAAAGTACTCTTGCGATTTGGGAGCAAGGCGGTGAGAAGGTTTCTTTTAAAGAATATGTCTTCACAAAGCTTTTACCTGGCGACAAGAGCGACATTGCTTTGAAGAAACAACGGCAAAAGATGATTTCACAGTTTGTGAGTTGGATAGAACAAAACAACCCTGAGCTTTGTCAAGAGGTGTTATCTAAATATGAATATCTTAAGCAGACCTTTATCGATCCCGCCTCAAATCAAATAAAAAAAAGTATATTTCCGTCGTTTTACGTGCTCTTGGAAAAATTGCAGGCGTGTCAGATTTCGTATAAATTGATTCTATGCACATTTGGCGGGGACTTGAATGATGCAGCCGGGCTCATCGAAAATACGTGCACAGGGGTTAGATTTTCCCATTATGGCAAATTTGAGGGTTGTCAATTAAAACTTAATGATGACGAAAAGCTTTCCGATGCTGCCTCTATATTCCAATTATACCAAAATTCAATTGGACATATAGCGATTTTCAACGATTGGAAAGAGTGGAATGCCGATGGAGAATTGGGACGGTCAGGCAAACCTTTCCTGTTTGACTCAAGCGCAAGCCATCCATTATCGCTTTTCTTTGACGATAATGTGACCGGCAAGTCTCTCGATATTGTACGGCCGATTGATATTGCCGGACAAGCAGCAAGCAGTCCCGATTTATTTGGACGATGTATGTTTCGCGTTGACACGATGGAAGCGATAATGGACAAGGATTATTATGTCAAATTAGTGGCGCAAGCTCTTTTGCAAAATGGCTATCATGATATGTACATAAAGATGACTCAATAAAATCGCTATATCGTTTTTACCAAAATCGTTTAATATGGTAGACTTAAAAACAATAAATAATCATTCAAAATTGCGACTATATAGATATTAATCAAATGAACAAACCTGTCAAAATGCGCCTCTGCTGGAATTGTGAAGGGCGCATTACTATGTCTGAAGAAATATGCCATCTTTGTGGAGTCAGTGTCATCCCGGCATCCTTAGATAATCCCGGCAAATTATTTACACCTCCTTACCAATTTGATACTACTTCGGGCAATGCGATTCCAGATTCTCCCTACAAAGAAATGCAAGCAGAAGAGCCGGAAAAAAATCAGGAAGAGACTGTTTCAACCGGTTCATTCAATCGTTCTTTGCTAGCGGTCGTTTCTTTATCTTCGGGTACGTTTTTTTTCCTTTTTAGCTTGGCTATGATGATTTTTTCCCGCGATGGAGTATTTACTTTACAGTGGGATGGGTCATGGTGGTTTATTTATGGCGGGCTATCCATCCCAATGCTGATATTTGGTTGGTCTGTCATGTCCAAACTCGATGATTAGAAAAGCCTATACCGAAGGTGATTCAAAAACCAAATTTTGAATCACGTTCGGTATAAAGTTAAATAAACTGGCCATTTGCAAAGAGACCTAAGTTCTTCATGAAATGATTGCGCCAAAATCGGTGCCGGATGATGAGCATTCGCTTTTTAAAAAACCCGGCATTGTCCAATGAGGCAAAAACCGATAAAGTTTTTTTTTGCTTTTCTGTCAATTTGCTAGAGTGCAGTTCCAAAAAAGCTTTTGCTTGCTTTACTGTTAGAGGCTGTCGCTTTACTATCAGAGGGTTTTTCTTCCCGGATGGCCAACGATAAACCTTTTTACATAACCTTAACAATTTATTAAATAACATGCTAAAGGTGACACAGGAGGCTTGCGTTACTGTTGATGCATGCCTTCGATAAAGTATCGTTGGTTGATAAATTGGTTGAATCGTGCCAAACGCACAAGCAACGAGTGCCAGCCACCAGTCATGGGAATGGGCACCTTCCGGAAGGGATGGGATTTTCTTGAAAAGGGCTTGGTTGAATATGGTTGTGCATCCATGGATATTATTTTCGGCAAGAAGATGGTTGAGAGAAGTTTTTGCAGGATTCATCTGAGCATATTTCCATAGAGATGAAGAGAGCCATTCTAACCGGTCGTTGACGACGACAAGATCTGTAAAGCTAAGGCAAGGATGATGCTTTCCTTTGACCGACTCGACCGATTTTATTTTTTCCAAACTGATCTGAATTTTATTTGGGAGCCAAACATCGTCCTGATCGCAAAACATAAGATATGGCTCACCGATAGGCAGTTGGATAAGTTTTGAAAAATTTTCCCGGCAGCCAATGTTGACATGGCTTTTTATTAGGGTGATTTTATCGGGAAATCTATCTAAAAAAGGTTCAATTTCCTGTATCGTGTGATCGGTCGAACCATCATCGCGAATGTAAATGTGAAAATCTCGATATGTTTGGTTTATAAGAGACTGAAGCTGTTCTTTAATGTACTTTTCTCCATTATAGGTAGCCATTAAGATGGCAATTTTTTCAGTCATATTTATTTTTCCCGCGGGATGATTTCAGAGCAAAGTATAAACCAGCAATGATTATAAATAAAGAGACAAGAAGTGCAATGTAGTATTGTGCATGAGAGTCGGCCTCTTCCATCATTTCAGCATTTTCAAGAACATAGTGATTATGCTGTTTAAAGGCAAATGTACCCTTTAAGGTCACGGCACGGGTGATATCGACAGGTATGTTTGAACCGGCTTGGACATATATATGCGGTTGCTTTTCCGGATTGGTCACGCAGCAGGTTTTAATGTTGGGACTTGCAGCTAAAACACATTTGCCATCTACACAGTAAAGAAATCCGCGGACAGTGATGGTTTTTTTATCAAACCGGGACATATCCTCCGTTTCGAGCTGATCGAACTGGATGTGCTCAAGCGATGCAGGGAAAGGACCTTCCGCAGCTAAAGCTCCAGGCATCATTATCAACAAAAAAACGATTACTTTGAGTTTTGGAACTACTCTTGGTCTTTTCAAATTCATAGGGTGACTGATCATTAATTAAAAAACTACCACAGAGCCCACAGATAAAATTATACACATCGTGAATCAATATTTTGATTTTCAATAAATCTTTGATGCTGTAGTGCAGGAGACCCTCAACGATGAGAACGATATAACGATATGAACAATAAAGCTCCTGTTTCTTTAGAACTCTCCAGTGGACCGCTACTTGAAAGGCGATTTTAGGTTGTTTTAAGTAGTCTGGACTAAGCCTTTCAAGTAGCGGTCCAAGCGCTTCACTTTTATCGCCTTAGCGATAAAAGTGACTAGATTCAATTCAAGCATTAAATTTCCTTATGTATAGTTTTTATCGTTCATATCGTTACATCGTTATAATCGTTGAAATGGCCGAAGCTAAAATGAATCATTTTTCTCTGTGAGCTCTGTGGGCTCTGTGGTAATTTTTTTTATTATCGCGGTTCTGTATTAATAAAAAGTTTGCCGGTTTTTTTGTTTTTCGAGAAGAAAATTGCACGGCGCAAAGCGTTCCCCGTAAATAGACTGATAGCGTTTAAGCTGGTTAACGATATAGTCGATGCCTAAGGTGTCCGCATAGCGTAAAAGACCTCCACGGAAAGGGGGAAATCCAACTCCTAAGATGAATGCCATGTCCAGGTACTTTGCGTTTGCGACAATCTTTTCTTCCAGACAACGGGCCGATTCATTGATCATGAGCAGAAATACGCGATCGATGATCTCTTGTTGAGTAAAGGATTTGCACCGGATGCTTAACTCTTTGCGCAATTTTTCCACTTCAGGGTTGAAAGTCATTTTTTTTCCGGAATATAGATAAAAGCCCTGGCCGCATTTCTTACCATAGAGTTTACGATCATTCATCGCTTTCAATAAAGCAGGAATAGGCATGCGGGAGCCATAGGCAAGTTCAAACACCTGGGAGACTTTATATCCGATGTCATTGCCTACCTCGTCAGCTAAAGCAAATGGGGACATCGGCATTCCGAAATCAAACATCGCTTGTTCGAGTTCTTTTACACTTGCCCCTTCGACATACATATTTAAAATTTCATTGTCGCTCACAATGAAGACTCTATTGATAAGGAAACCGGGGCAATCGCGCACGACAATTGGCGTTTTTCCTAATTTGCGGCAAAGATCAATCGCCGTAGCAATTGTTTGAGGGGATGTTTTATCGGAGGCAATGACCTCGACCAGGGGCATTTTGTTCGCCGGATTAAAAAAATGCATCCCGACAAAACGTTCCGGATGCTTCATGACCT
>JABDCW010000043.1 GCA_013287905.1 Chlamydiota bacterium
TAAAGCAGCTTTAAGAGGATTTACGTGTATGCCAATAACTCCACGAGATTCCCATGAGGTTGGCCGGTCATATACATCTTTAGGAAAACCAATATTTTTTTCGTTAGGATTTTCCACATTCCCTTTTCTGAAGTTATCATCAGCAAATATTGAGACAATTTTTAAGCCTTTAAATTGTGCATCTGCACTACAAGGAATCATCTTTGACCATCCAGCCCTTTCCCCATTTTCATTCCATACCTTAAAGTTATCTTGCCCCAGGATATATTCCCCTTCTTTTCGTGCCTCAAGTAACTTCTCACCAGTTATCGCTTCTGAAAATACGTCTGGTCCTATTTCAAATCGCATTCCTTCGGTCGGGTGCATTTGGGCCTTCCTGGGGAACTGAATTCCGACTTTGTTATACGCCGTCTCGATCTTCTCGCGATCCTTGCCTATAGTGCGAAGCGTGATACAATGATGACAAGCTTTTTTAATTCTTTCGGTTAATGCAATCACAGAAGGCAATATTTTAAATTCGATTTTACCGGTTTGCGGATTTACATATTTGGTAACTGTGTCTTCGTACAGCTTTTTCGCTTTTTGGTATTGAGGATGTTCAGATTCCTGTAAAAATTGTAAGAAATTTCCGATCAATGCCTTCTGCTGTCCTTTAATATCCTCATTGCGCTTGTCTCCAGGAACTTTAACGGTTTGTACATATTCTTTATAAGTCATTTTCTCAAGACCTGGCTCCCACTTAGCTTTAATCACTTCAGTCACGTAACTCATGACAGGATCATCCCCCTGATTAGAATCCCCCAATGCAGATACACCATTGCCGTCGATTTCAAGAGCGATGAAATCGAGCCGTTCACCAGGAGGTGCCCAACCCAATCCCATACTATGACCAAACCGATACATACTATGCATTTCTACCGTCATAAAAACTCCTTTTTTACTTTGTGTATTTGTTATACCGAACATGATTCAAAAATTGGTTTTTGACGGCGTCGGCTTTGCATCAAAATTTTTGTCTTCACTAAGTGCCTTGCCATAGGCAATGGTCACTTAGCTCCAGACGAAAAATTTTGAGCAGCCTCCTTGTCAAAATCCCAATTTTTGAACCACATTCGGTATAATTATTCAGAGACAATTTGTTGGAGATGATAGCTTTATTATATTTCTTATAAACCAAAAGTCAAATGGATTTTCAAAATATAGAATAATAAAAAATAAACTATACGTAAAAACAGAAAATTTAATTTTTTAATATAATTAAAAAAAGGCAAATGTTCACGTAATAGCATCGTTATATATCAGGCCTTCAGCCTGAATAATTTACGTTGTCCACCTAGGGCGATGCCCATAGGCTTTCATATTCCAGGCCTTTGGCCTGAAAACATGCTCTCAGGGCAACGCCCTGAAATATAAAAGCCTAGGGGCTGCCCTAGGTGGACAACGTAAATCATTCAGGCTGAAGGCCTGAGTTATAGTGAATAGACATGGTGAACATGTACAAAAAAAAACAATAAGGACACCAGTTAAAGACACTAACGACAAATTGTTTTTTGTCGTTAGTGTCTTTAACTGGTGTCCTTATTGTCTTTATTGTCCTTTTTGTCCTTATATTTAGAACTTCAGTGCCCAGGCAAGGCCTAATGCAAATTTCTGCTCTTTCAGGTTCACATTGCCGCCGCCAAAGCCTTCAGGGGGTAATTCAGGAGTCAGTGAATCCTTCCCTTTGACCTTGTGCTCAAATCCATAGGCACCCGCAATGGAAATCTCCTGACACTCTGTCACATTCCATGTAGCTCCAAGAGTAGCAAAACTCTCGACTAAATCGATCAACAGCAAGTTAACAGCCGTTTGCGAACGTCTTGTTGGAGTATTTGCATAGCGATAACCTGCACGAACAGTCCAGCATGGATTGATTTCCCATTCCACACCTAAACGGTAAAACATTTGATCGCGAAAACCAAATCCCGGACCCTCATTAGAACCTAAAGGAACAGGTATACCATCACGGAAAAACGGATTATGCAATGCTTTGATTTGGCTCCACTCAATATACTCGAAATCAAAAGCTGCCGTTACGCAATTGATAAAAGTGTAGGCAATACCTGCACCAATTTTCTGTGGTATATCCAATCTTCCGTGATTAGCCAAAACTCCATCATACTTTTTCATGCGGGACATCGATGTTTTAGGCTGATAAGTCAAACCAACGCTTAAGTTATCTGTCCATTGGCCAAAATATCCCAATGTCACACCCCAGCCGCTTGTATAATCATAACCTCTGTTTGTTACATGATGCGGCTCTAATGATCGTTGAAGAGCGCCTTCTTGTGCAAAGTTTTGCAGTCCATTGAACTTTATACGTTGGAGATTATAATTGACGGATAGACCAAGAGTGTGGCTTTGGCGCCAGCGTACTGCCACGACAGGAGCTGCTGTTGCATGAAGATACTCAAGGCCGGGTTTAGAAGTTCCCAGTAGAGGTAAGACTTTATAGTAGCTTGTTTTTTGATAGTGACGGTCGTAGGCAACAAAACCTGTTGACACCTCCCAGTCGCAATCACAACCGAAAGACCATACTTTATTCAAACCTCCCGAAACAGGGAATGCATTTTTATATTTTGTTGCGTGATAAGATTGGTTTAATTCTGGAATTGCATTACCAACAATAGTTGTTCTGGCATCTGAGCGCACCCAGCCTGCTTCTAAATCAACACGATCACCCACTGTTAACATACCGGCAGGGTTATATGCACCTGCAAGAGAGTCAATCGGGTGAGAGATAGCGGTTGCTGCCATTCCTGTAGACTTGACGCTTGCAAAAATTGCATCAGCAGTTGAAGAATGTAACGAGAGGACGGCCATTGTACCTAAGGCGATCCAGTTAAAAAGACGCATGTTCATGAGCGATTACTCCTTTTGATGATTGAAATAAAAAAATCAGTACAGGAATCTTATCAATTCTTATAACCAACTTTGGGAATATTGATATCCTAAATATGGAATTTCTTGCAATGATAAAAGTAAATAAAATAAAGGTTATTTCTTTCTTTTAGTGTACGTTAGAAGTTAACTAAAAAAAACTGTTATAGATATCGCGTTTGCTGACATTGCGCATCTTCGCAACAGCAAAAATCGCCTCTTTGCGAGTGATTTGATAAGTGTTTTGCATCCACTCCACATGGGCCACCGGGTCCATATGCTCCCAATCTTGAGAAACATCGGACTCACCTGAGATAAGAAGGACAATTTCCCCTTTTATCTGCCCCTTTTGGATATGCTCCAGCAACTCCTCAGCAATGCCTCTACGAATTTCTTCAAATTTCTTTGTCAATTCTCTTGCGATAACGACAAACCGTTTTGGAGCCAGTTCTTTTAATACTGTCAATGTACTTTCAAGGCGGTTTGGAGACTCATAGCAAATGGTTGTACCCGTATAATGTAAACTCTCTTGCAGTGCCTGTTTCAACTCGCCCGTTTTTTTAGGTAAAAATCCAATGAATTGAAATTTTGCTGAATCTAATCCGGAGCAGCTTATCGCTGCAATTGCCGCGCAAGGGCCAGGAATCGCAACAACAGGAATGTTTGCTTCATGGCAAGCCTGAACCAATTGCACCCCTGGGTCTGAGATGCCGGGCGTACCTGCATCTGAGATCAGCCCAATTACCTGGCCGTTTTTTAAGGCTTCAATAATGCTTTGTTCTTTTTTTGACTCATTAAACTGATGAAAGCTTTTTTAAGGGCTTTTTGATGCCGTAATGGTTTAACAGATGAACGCTGTGGCGGGTGTCTTCGCAAAGAATGGTATCGCACAAATGCAGCGTTTCAACGGCGCGATACGTGATATCCGATAAATTGCCGATAGGTGTTGCGATCACATATAACATATACTATATAAAAAGGTGGCACCCAGATTCGAACTGGGGGTAAAAGCTTTGCAGGCTTCTGCCTTACCACTTGGCCATGCCACCGTAACATGTCTCAACGTTATAACTCAAATCCCCAAAATGAGTCAAGTTTTTTTCTTTTTTTTAAGTTTGGCCGAAAGCTGAACGAGAATTTCATGCCCCTCCCATGACTATGCATTAGGCTTTATCAAATATTTAACGCGGAGGCGATAAACACAGTTTTACCCATAACTCTCTAAATATCTATCTACAACATAACATCGATGCATAAACGCAGAGACGCAGAGACGCAAAGACGCGGAGGCGGGAGTAAGGTGGACCCTAAAAACTGGACAGATTTTAGGGTCCACTATATTGTATACAGTTCTCCTCCGCGTCTTTGCGACTTTGCGCCTCCGCGTTAAATAGTTAAAGCCATTGAGTAATAAATATTTATAACAAAGGAGCTCACTTATCCTAAAAAGTTCGATCAGAAATTTTATTTGCAGGAATCGCTGCCAATTCGTTCAAGATGGTATAGAAAATAAATAACGTTTCTTATACTATCAGAAGTAAAGAAAAGGGAGAAATATGTTTGATCCTAGCGTCAGAGGCAGCACTCACGCCGCCTTACACTTAACAGCTGATGTAACATTGCATGGGTCAGATAGACAAGAAGGGAAAAAGGGTTGTGATAATGACCGCAGGTCCGATTGTGCAGCAGTAAAGGGCACCGGGGTTGCTACAGAAAAAACAAAAGCTGTGGTACTCAATATTTTTGATATACTACAATTCAGAGAAGTATTTAAGCGTATTTTTTCTAATTTTAGTCCTTTAGAGATAACAACGGCCTGTGTTTCAAAAAAATGGAACCGTTTAGCCGATTGTCATATTTTTAAACCCTTATGTCCCGTTTCAAAACCTTACGGGGTACCCTCCTGGAAATTACTTTTTTTCAACAATGAAAGACTGAATACCATTCGCAATATTAGAGAAAATCCGATCATTTCCTATAATGTCGATGGTTTTCGAACAGTCTATACTGATCGATGGGGCAGATTTGGTTGTTATGCCTGGCAACCAAGAGCAGCATCCTATGATTGCGTTATTTGGGACATGAATACCAATAAAAAGGTGGTGACTATAGATCGTATAAGAGGCAGAATTGGAGAAATGGCTTTTGGATACCCATATTTATTGAGTAGTACAGAACAAACCTTTGAAGTGAGAGACCTCTCTTCTAAGACCCCAAAAGAACCCATTATTACATGGAAATCTGAAAATGCCACTACACGTCTACATCAATTTTCGATCAACGCAGATGGCCTTAGCTTCATCGAACATGCCGGAGAAAAAACAAATCTCGTATTTTACACGATAAATGATCGGATGGATAACCGATTTGCACGGATTGCAGTGCATAAGCTCGCGATTGCGTTGTTGCTCGGGGATCGACTGATCTGTTCAAATAAATTGGGAAATATTGAAGTCAGAGACGTTACCAGCTACGAATGTCCCGTTATTGGGGAGATATCTACTCAAAGATCTGGTGCATCAGGTGGGATACCCGAAGATGGTGTGGAGGCTATGGTAGCTTCGGACAATACCTTAGTCGCTTTATCCAAAAATGAGATATTAATCTGCGATCTTACAATAATGAAAGTAGTAAAGAGGCTTCCAAAACCTGAAGTTTGCCGCAATATCGAATTAGTCGTTGGCCATACTTTATTCATTAGTACCGATACAGCTATACAAATGCTTGATTTCAATGGAAAGACTATTAATACCTTTGCATATGTTTATAGAGAAGGAGATAAACAGCGCAGCCGGAGCTTACGCTCTGTAGCCCACAATAAGGGGAAAATTTTTGTCTGGGAGTTGGATGGAGGCCCTTTTTCAGGGAATAAACCTAGCCTTAAGGTTTATAATTACATGCGTTACAATAAAGAACACAACCGCTCACTCTTGAAAAATCTCACTCTTGAAAAAAAATCTCTAACTAAATCGCGTTTGAACAGATTTGCCGCTTGCCAATTGAAATGCGAAACGAAGGCTACCTTCAGGCAGGCTTTGACGCCCTGGTCACGCTGTCGACAATGGACATCCATTGTTTCCAGTCGCTGCGCAAAGATCTTTTGATCTCTTTAAGCTCTTTTTTGAGCTCCTTAATGATTGTATGGCCATTTTCTGAATTTTTTGATGCCAGATATTTTGCTTTTAATGCATTAAATTCCCCAATTTTGGCAACAATGCGCTCAGATGTTTCCTGGATGAGAATCTCAAGCTCGTTTTTCTTGGCATGGCAAATTTCGTTGATATGATTGAGCAAATGATTTTTGCTCTCCAGGACAATTCTTTTCTCTATAACGGTTGGATCTGTCTTTTTTAAACCTGAGGCAAGGCCCAATTTGCTCAATGTCCAGATCATCCATTTGGTCGGATCAAAATGGAACCAGCGGATTCCATTGCGATAGTCATTGGCAAATGTGTGATGATAATTGTGATACCCCTCGCCAAATGTCAGCATCGAGAGACAATAATTATCGACAGCGGAAAGCTCTTTGCAAAAGGGCTTATCCCCCCAGGTATGGGCCAGTGAATTGATAAACCAGGTGAAATGATGGAGCACAAACAACCTGACCCACAATGTCATGACGAACGCTGCGAGATAGTCATTAAAAATGTATCCAAAAAATAGAGTGGAAATTGCATTGCTTGCTAACATGCAAAGTTTATAATAGCGATGCTGGAAGGCGACAAGCGGATTTTTTAACAGGTCCGAAACTACTTTAGGATCTATTGTCCTTGGTTTTTCAATGATCCATAGGCAATGTGCGTACCAAAACCCCTTTTTGATTGAATATGGGTCATCTTCGGTATCTACGTTAGCATGATGGAGCCGATGGTCAAAAGCCCAGCGTAAGGCACTCCCCTGTGCTGTCATTGAACCTAAGAACAGGAGGAAAAATTCGACAATTTTATTAGTCCGGTAGGAACGGTGGGCATAATATCGATGGTATCCTCCGGTGATGCTCATTCCGGTTGCATAAATTAAAAACACTGTCGTTACAACCACAGCGAGCGTTGGAGTATCAAAGTACAGGTAGAACGGAAGCAAAAGCAATAAAAGCGTTTGATAGGTGGTAAGGAAAATAACAGGTCCCCAATTGATCGGCTTTTTTATAGTTGCTTGCATAGATAATACCCTTCTAAATTTTAGACCAATTGTACATTTATTTTATTTAAATAGCAACACATTAATTTTTAAAGCGCTTAAACTTAAGCTATTATAAGGAGTTAGCTCTTCTTCAAGAACGCTAAAACTTCCCCCTCTTCCACCTGTCCGAAATCTTCATAAAACTGCCCGACGGCATAAAAAGATGCGGGAGTCTGCAAACAAACCACATGATCTGCCAGTGACTCTATTTCTGTGAGCGTCTCTTTTGGGGAAACGGGGACGGCAACGACAATTTTCTGCACGTTTTTCTTTTTTACAGACTGTATAGCGGCTTTCATCGTAGCACCGGTAGCCAGCCCATCGTCGACTAAAAGTACAATTTTACCGGTGACATCGTTTTTTGGACGGCCTCCTGTAAAAATTGCATAGCGATGGGCCGCAACTGCTTTTTCACTCGCTATTGTTTCCTCAAGATATTTTTTGGACACATTCAACTGATTAATCGTGTTAAAGTCAAAATACCCCTCCCCTGACTCAGTAATTGCCCCTAAGGCAAATTCAGGATTTGATGGCGCACCTATTTTCCTTGTGCAGATGACATCCAAAGGGCAGCCAAGGGACTTTGCGACTTCATAGGCAACAGCGACCCCTCCTCTCGCAAGTCCAAAAACAACAACATTCGGCTGCCCGCGATATTGACTTAAAAGTACAGACAATTGTTGTCCGGCATCTGTACGGTCTTTAAACATCATTGTCACCACTCCTGAGATCTGCATGTTCAACCTTCTCAATCGTTGCCGTCAGTTCTCCATCGGATAAAATGATTTGATATTCCCTGGACAGAGCGACAGAATTCACTGAACTGATCGCCTTATTTTCTGCAGCTGAGAATAAAATGCAATACCCTTTATTTAATAAATTTTTTGGATTCAAAAGTTCGATAGAATGTTTCAGGTGATGAAGGCGTTTATCGGCTTGCACGAACATGCGCAATATTGCGCCATCGAGTTGCCGGCATGTTGCCAACCCCTGTCTTAGACCATCCAGCCGACGCCGCATGCTCTCTTTGATTTCCCGGTCGATACGATGTAAAAGTTCCCGGTAATGTCGTACTTTAGAGGAAGGTTTCAATGCATATAATTCGAGCTTTTTAGCATTGACTTTCATGCGATGATGAAGTAAAAGCTGCTTTATTTTATCATCACAGCCTTGTCGGAAAATATCTAACCGCTGAAACCACTGACCAAGAATTCCATAAGGAGACTGGATCAGAGGATGTTTTAAAACGGCTTGTAAACGGTGTTTATCCTGACGTATCAATTGGCAAACCGTGGCTTGCATCCGTTGCCTTAACTGCAACAAAAGGGCGCATTGATGGTTTTTTTCAAACATCACAATTTCTGCAGCGGCAGATGGGGTGGGTGCCCGCACATCGGCGACATAATCTGCAATGCAGTGGTCCGTTTCATGTCCAACTGCCGAAACAACAGGAATGCGGCTGTTAAATATTGCCTCTGCGACGATCTCTTCATTAAAAGGCCATAGATCTTCAATGCTCCCCCCCCCGCGGCCGACAATAAGGACATCTGCAAGACTATATTGATTAAATTGTTTAATCGCCTCCGCTATCTCTTTTGCAGCTCCTTCCCCCTGCACTTTTACCGGATTCAATATCAGATGGAATCCGGAAAACCGCCTGACAAGTATATTTAATATATCCTGTATTACCGCCCCTGTAGGACTTGTCACAACACCGATTGTTTTGGGAAATTTGGGCAACGGACGTTTATGGCTGCTATGAAACCAACCCATTTTGTGCAATTTGATTTTCAATTCCTCAAGTCTTAATAACAGCTCCCCTACTCCTACCGGACGCAATTCCTTGATGACGATTTGATATTTGCCGCTTAATGGGTAGACATTTAATTCTCCCCGTACAATGACCTCCATTCCATCTTTGATTGGCGATTTAAGCTGAGCCGCATCGGCACGGAACATAATGGCAGAAATCTGGGCATTGGCATCTTTAAGACTGAAATACAAATGGCCCGATGAATGGGGCTTATAGTTGCTGATTTCCCCTTTCATCCAAAGGTGAGGAAATAACTTTTCAATGGCATGCTTAATAGCCTGGCTTAATTCAGAAACGGTGAGAATGGGGTGGTTGTCTGGCATTAGACCTTCTTCCTCGTAACTTGAGAAGATTGGTTCTTAGTGCCTGTTCAAAACCTTTCTAGTCGTTAAATATAAACCACCACAGAGCCCACAGAAAACACAGAGAATGAAATATTTCTTTATCCTCTGTGTTTTCTGTGGGCTCTGTGGTAGTTCCTATTTAACAATTAGGGGATTTTGAACAGGCTCTTAGAGCTTGGGTTATAACGCAATGGTCTCAAAATTGGGATTTTTGTCAAAGTGAAAACCTCGGAAATCGAGTGGAAATAACCGCAGAGCCGCAAACATAAGTTTACCCACAAGTAAACAAAAACATTTTTAAGCATTATCTATAATTAATTCAACACAAAGGCACGAAGTCACAAAGACACTAAGAGCGAAGGCTTTGTTGCATAATTCCAAATAAATACAAGTCTTTGACCTAATTAACTACCACAGAGAACACAGAGAGGGAGTAGGAAATTAAAATGTGGTTTAAATAATGGTAAAGAGACATGTCTATTTTTTATTTACTCTCTTATTCTCTGTGATCTCTGTGGTAGTTAATTGCTTATCAAAGACTTGTATTTATTTGGAATTATGCAACAAAGCCTTTCTCTCTTAGTGTCTTGGTGTCTTCGTGCCTTTGTGTTGAATTAAAATCTATACTTATGGGTAATAGTGTAGCCGTAAAGAGCACAGGAAGCGGAGCTTTTATTAAGAAACTCTGCGGTTCCTCAGCGCTCTTTGCGGCTCTGCGGTGATTTTCACTCTAAGCTAGAAGTCTCACTGTGTTACAGCCCCCGTAATTCCTTGTTGGATCGATGTTCTGGATTTTAATATGGCTGCTAACAGACTGGTCGTTTTTAACATCTCCTGAACGGGATTTTTGTTGTCGATATAGGCTGCGAGCTCGGCTATACTTGCGCTTCTCCCTGCCGGATCCTGCGGAAGGAATGAATTGACAAGATCGCTCAGCTGGGTAAGAGTTGCCTTAACATCGGCAGTTAAATTGGCTGTTTCCCCATTCAATAATGCAACAAATTCTTTTCCGGTCATCCCCCCATAGGCCAACCGGTAAACCATGTTGATTGCCATCATCGACAGCATGAGACGCATCAGCCGGTTTTGCTTGGCTTCGAGAGGGTTGTTCGAGGGTTGATTTTGTTCGATGTTAAATGTAACGATAGCAATGATATTCTTTGCATAATTCATCGCAAATTGAAGGTCTTCGGGAGGTTTGTTCGATGCATTTGCTTCTTGAAGCGTATCGAAAGTTGCTCTTAAGACAGATCCGTTATAAAGAATCGCAGCAACCAACGCCGTTGCCGCCTGATAATCGCCCGGCAATCCGGATGAAGGACCTACTGCCTGCAGGGCATCTGCAATGGGACTTACGCTCAATTGGCTTCCCGTTTCATTACTGACTGCTCCGACTGCATTTCTCACCACATCGAGACTGACTGCTGTGGCCCCGGCAATAAAACCAGTACTTGGATAAGTGGTCATATTTGGCAACACCGCAACCCCGTTTGCCGGATTTAACCACTGTAAAAATGTATGATCAAAGATAACTTGCAATTTGCTTTTAGTCGAATTGACTGAATCGGGATTGCTTGCCGATTTCAGTATCTCCTGTTTCAAATAACTTCTTTTTATATCTTCCGATTTTCTCTGACTTTCCTCAATCTCATGTTTAGCAGCATCCTGTTTAGCGGTTTTGGCAATTTGTTCGAGTCCATCGCTGAATGTTTGCCACATCCAGTTGACAATCTGTGCTTTAGTATTTTCGACTGACGCTACCGTGGTTTTTGCATCCGTCTCGCCCGATGTTGTTGTCGGCTGAGGAAGTATGGCGTATCCCGGCATGAGTAAAAGCGCGATCAGCTCTTGTTCACTGATGCCAATAGAGGAGTTAAAATAATTGGTGCTTGGCGTAACCGTTGCAGGTGGCCCTGTCCCGGTTACCGGCTGGGCAGAATAAACACCGGCGCTTTGAGTATTAAAGCCCGGCGATTGGCCGATATCTGAACTACTCATAATTCACCTACCTTAAGGTATAGAAACCCTACTTTTAATATAGCATAAAGTGATTTAACTATAAAGAAAAATGCAACTGCTTATAAGGAATGTAGCCAGGGCGCGATAGCCCTGGTTATTCAGTTGCAGAAAAATATAGGGACAGCAATGAGCACATAGAGAGATGATCGATGGTGCCGGCAATCTCCCGGCAAGAATGCATCGATAGTTGGGGTGACCCAATATCGACGGTAGCCATTCCGCTTAGAGCGGCATGGATGGGTCCAATTGTGCTTCCGCAAGGGATATCTCCCCGTGAGACATAATATTGAAAAGGAATTTTTCCCTCTTTGCATAGACGAACAATGACAGCAATCGAGTGCGCATCCGATGCATAGCGGTGTTGCGCATTTGTCTTGATCACAATCCCTTTATTTAACAATACCAGATGATGAGGCTCGTGCTTATCGGAATAATTAGGGGGCATGGCGTGGGATAAATCGACAGAAACACATAAAGAACGGGCAAGAAGACGCAAATAGTCTTCCCTGGAAAATGACAATGAAAGCATAAGGCGTTCGAGCACCTGCATCGCAAATGGGGATCCTGCACCCTGGGCAGTCTGCGACCCCACCTCTTCATTATCCCACAAGACCATCATTTTCATTGCATGATCACTTGGTCGGATGTCATGGATAAATGCAGTCAATATCGCATGTACACTTGCCAGACTATCAATGCGATATGAGGCGATCATCTGCTGGTTGTCTCCGAATAATCTCGGTTGTTCCATGGGCACCAGGTATAGATCAGTGCTAAAAATCTCATCGATTGGCAGATGTTCTTTCAGGATACTTTCAATATATGCAGGATGATCTTTTGTCTTTGCAGAAATAGAGGCCAGAGCAACAAGCTGCTGCTGCTTGTTAAGCATTGTCCCGTTTTCATTGACGCCGCGGTCTAAATGAATGGCCAATTGAGGGATAAGGGCCGGGTATTTGTCGAGATCGACCAATGTATCTTTGACCAATCCAGCTTTATCTTTGTAAATCACACGTCCTGCAATTTTCAAATCGCGATTCAGCCACGAACTTAAGAGAGGAGACCCATACATCTCTAATCCCAGACAAAGCATGTTTTCTTTATAAAACTCTGCATTTGGTTTTAATTTAAGCGCCGGACTGTCTGTATGGGATGCTGCAATGTTTAGCTGAATGGGCTTTTTCTTTGGCGCAATAAATGCGCAAAGAGATGACCGGTTACGCACGACAAAGTACCGGCCTCCCGGTTCTATCTTCCAGAGATCTTCTTCTTTTAAGCAAACAAAATTTTCTTTCAGCAGCGCCGAAGAGCAATTTTCAACGGCATGGCAGGCAGTCGGCGATCCGGCGAGAAAGGAAAGAAAACTCTCAATTCTTTGCTTATCCGGATCACTGTTTCGTGTGATTGTTGCTCTTTTCTTACTCATTATCCCTTCTTGGGTTCGATTTTTGTCATCCCATTGAGATAACTTTGCAAAACGGCAGGAATGTTTACGGAACCATCGGCATTTTGGTTATTTTCCAAAATAGCGACCATCAATCGGGAGGTCGCGAGGCCGGAACCATTCAAGGTATGGACCAACTCAAGCTTGTCATTTTCCCTTCTAAAACGGGTATTTGACCTGCGTGCCTGATAGTCTGTGCAATTGGAGACAGAGGATACCTCATAGTAACGATTTTGACCCGGAAGCCAAACCTCAATATCGACAGTACGGGCCGAAGCAAACGACATATCCCCTGTAACTAAAAGCATATTTCGATAATGAAGGTCCAAACCTTGCAAAATTTCTTCTGCACTTGCCATCATCTGATCAAAAATGGCACCGCTCTCTTCCGGTTTGCTAAAACAGAACATCTCCACTTTATTAAATTGATGGGTACGGATCAGTCCCCTTTCCAATGATCCGGCAGCCCCGGCTTCTCTGCGAAAACAGGGGGTATAGGCGATATAGCGCAGCGGCAGCATACTTTCCAATAAAATTTCCTCGGAATGGAGCCCATTTAAAGGTATTTCTGCTGTCGGGATCATGTACATGGGAAAATCATCATCGACAAATTTAAACTGCTGATTTTCAAATTTCGGAAGCTGCCCGGAATTAAACAATGTTCTTTCGCGCACGGCGGACGGCAGCATCCACTGCTCAAATCCATTTTTTATGTGAATGCCGATCATGTATTGAAGAAGAGCCCATTCCAGACGCGCTCCCATTCCCCGATAAATTGGCCATCCGGCTCCGGAGATCTTAGCTCCCCGTTTAAAATCGAATAGTTCAAGGGTATCATTGAGCTGCATGTGGTTCAGGAAGTGAAAATCAAAGTGAGGCTTTGTGCCCACTTCCTTGATCATCACGTTATCTTGAGGATTTTCTGCAACCTTGATATCGTCCATAGGAATGTTTGGCAATTTGCACAATTCATTGATATACTGTTGCTCCAATGGGCCTAAAGACTGATCCAGAGCGTGGATCTCATCTGCATGCTTTGCCACTTCGCTAACCACTTCTGAAGTATCCTTGCCTTCCCGCTTCAGTAATCCAATTTTAAGAGAAACTTCATTCCGAAGAGACTTGAGGTGTTCGACTTTTGTTTTGATTTCGCGAATTTCCTGATCGAGCGCGACAACAGTGGAAAGATCTATACTGGGGTCTTTGGTTTTGAGCTTTTTTTCAATTTCTTCCCGATTTTGACGTATCAATTTAATATCAATCATAGGTTAATCTCTTTTTTCATAAACATAGGGTTAAAGGCATAGACTATCAAACGATAGTTTTCTATGCAATCATAACTATATGGGAGACAGGTGACTTTAGTTCGTGACTGCCTATGTCCATGCCTCCTTATTCATGGACAATGGACAGCATGGACGACATGAGACAATTGCAAAAGTCTTTGGATTAAGAGCAACCGATAATAATTCAACGCAAAGGCGCAAAGACGCAAAGATAAAAACAGGTTCAAGAAGTGGCTTCACAGGCATAGTCAACGATTCTAACGATATAACGATATGAACGATATAACTCCTGTTAGCTAACGTATCTTAAGTTAAGCCGCTACTTAAAAGGCGATTTCAGAGCGCTTTAAATCTCTTTAGCTCGCCTTTCAAGTAGCGGCTTAAAGCGTCTCACTTTTATCGGATTACCCGATAAAAGTGAATGGGTCAAATCAAGCTTTAAATTTCCTTATATACAGTCTTTATCGTTTTTATCGTTATATCGTTATAATCGTTGATCATATCTGTGACGTATATCCTTGAAAGCTGTTTATTATCTTTGCGCCTTTGCGCCTTTGCGTTGAATATTCTGCTAGCCCTGAGTAATCTAAGACTTTTGCAATTGTCTCATGTCGTCCATGTCGTCCATTGTCCATTGACACACAACATTATTTCTTTAGGAGATGCCGTAAAGCCACTTCCAGGTCGGAGTAGAGAAAGGCATAGCCGGCGTGCGTCAGGCGCAAAGGCTCTACGCGAGTGCTCGATAAAAGCACTTCCTCGGCCATCTCCTTGCCAAAAATTAACTTTAGGACCATGGCAGGAACATGAAAAAAAGCCGGGCGATTGAGGATTTTAGCCAAAGTTTTTGTAAATGAGGCATTGGTCACAGGATAAGGAGAAACGACATTGACAGGCCCTTTAAGATTTTCATTTACGATCGCAAAAAGAACGATTCGGATCACATCATCAATAGTGATCCAACTCATGTATTGCTTACCAGAACCAAGCCGGCCCCCAAGTCCCCATTGAAAAACCGGAACCATTTTACCAAGTACTCCCCCCTTTGGCGATAAGATGATTCCAAAACGCAAATTGACAACCCGAATTCCCTTTGCTTCCGCAGGCAAAGCCGCAGCTTCCCACTGATGACAAAGAGCTGCCAAAAAACCATGACCTTGAGGTGTTCTTTCATGGCAGTGCCTGAAACCGCAGTTGCCATAAAAACCGATGGCAGAAGCCATAATTAAACATTTTGGAGGGTGCTGTAACTGACATAGGGCAAAAACCAGGGTTTGCGTAGATTTGATCCGGCTATTGTAAATGCGTCTTTTTTGCTCTATTGTCCATCTGCGATCGGCAATATTTTCTCCGGAAAGGTGAATGATAGCGTCTGCCCATTGCAGAGCCTTTGCATCGATCTTTTTATTTTCGGGATCCCAGAAAATATGATTGTTATCCTGAAGCTTTCTGTCTCGCACAAGAGACTTTACCTCAAACCCCGAAATTTGTAAAAAATTGACCAGCTCTGTACCTAACAATCCCGATGCACCACTGACAATCAGTTTCATAACTTTTAAGACTTATGGAGATGGCTTTCCAGCATCCAGGCTGTTTTATCGTGTACACGCATCCGTTGAATTAATAAATCGATCGTTCCATCATCGTCCCAGTCTTTCCCTTCATTAATGCTGTTTTGTAAATTTTGCGAGATGGTCTTATGGTCATTGATGAGTTGTTTGATCATTGCGTCTGCAGAATATCCATTCGGCTTAGCTTCACTAAGAGTGCTTAACTCTAAAAATTCCTTCATCGTCCCGGGGGCTTTGTTCCCAAGCGCACGGATTCGCTCCGCAATCAGGTCAGCTGCCTCGGCTAAGTCCTCATACTGCTTTTCAAACATTTTATGAAGGGAATAGAATCTGGGATCGACGACGTTCCAGTGAAAATTTTGCGTTTTCACATAAAGAACATAGGTATCGCCTAAGAATTTTTCTAAACACTGAACGCCGAGCGTCCTATCTCCTGTTTCCATATTGATGAGATGATGTGTGATTTGCTTCATAAACCCTCCATATAATATTTTTTTTTCAAAGTGTACAATTCATATGTTTTCCCATTTTGCCCGAATTTGAAGGAGCCAATTCCATTTGGTTTGAAAAAACTTTGTAGGAGTGGACTAATTTTCAATACGCCGGGCCCGGAATTGTCTCGCTGCCCTCCATGGCCTCTTCCTAGGGAGAGAATAATAACATCTGGTTGAATTGGCTTGCTCAGAATAAATTGTTGAATGTCTTTCAGCCTTATGCCTGGTGAATGGGACATACCTGTCTCGCCAGGTGTAGAGTTTTTATCCCACTTCCAATTCCATTCTTTAGCAATTTGCTGACCATCCGAAGGTAAAATGATGGCATCTTTAAACGTTTGTTCAACACCGTTGACCTTGATGACAATTTTTCCCCACTCATCGGAAATGATCTCTGCTTGCGATTCTTTAATACTTTTATTCCCGGCAGCAGGCTCGATCGAAGCGGCAACGCCTTGTGTGTCGCTTGGGGGCGCTCCTTCGCTTTGCGCATTGCTTGAGGGTGCAGCATCTTGTTTAATGACTTTTGACTGTGCCTGTTGATTGACTTTGCTGTCCTGTGGAGTTAATTTGTCTTGTCTTTTGGCCCGGCCGCAAAGAGAAGCAAGCTTGTTTGTCAGGGCAAAGCCTGCAGGAATAATAACTGTGAAGTAGGAGAGAATTTTTAATAAAGCAAGTGTATTAATGCGTTTGCTATTTGTTTTGTAATGTTTTACTTCTTCAATCCCATTAAAATAACTGTTG
>JABDCW010000044.1 GCA_013287905.1 Chlamydiota bacterium
GGACCAGGACAAAATAGGCAGCGGCTTGAAACAGGCAATCAGCCAGAAGAAGTTCAACCAGGCGCTAATACTCGTTGCAAGGGCGATGCTAAAGGCCCCAAGTCCAAGATAGACGGCAAAGATTGTATTTAGAAGGATGTTAATGATCATTGCCGAGGTCGCCGCTTTTGTAGGCGTATGATAATCGCCCTTTGCATAATATGCAGGCGCGAGAACCAAAATTAACGCCATCGGAAGGAGTCCTGCTGCATATCCCCATAATGACAGGGTTGTTCCGGCAATTGATGCATCGGAAAAATCCCCATGTCCAAAAATAAGCGCCACACACTTGTCTCCAAGGACGAAGAGGAGAAGGGTCATTGGTATCATTAAAAGTAACGTTTTTGAGAATGCAAAATTTAAGAAATAGAGATATTGCGCTTCGTCATTGGTTTTGATTGCCCGGGACAATGGGGGTAATAAAACTCCTGACAATGTAATGCCGAATAAGGCGAGGGGAAGCTGTTGCAGACGTATTGCATACCATAAGAGGGCCGGCCCAGATGGGTCGGCAAAGCGCGCAAAAAGAGCATCTAACGCATTGTTGATTTGCGAAGCGGCAACACCAATAATCCCAAGACCTAAGGGCTTTATCAACATTTTGACATCATCGGACAATTGAAAAATCATCCGTTTTCGTACCCCCCATTCCGCAAGCTGGGAAAAAACTTTGGGAAGAGTTGCTGCCCACTGCACAATAAACCCAATGACAATAAATACAGCTAAGTAAGTCATTGCCGCTTCAGAGCCGAAATGTTTTGTACAAATCACACCGAGGATCCATACGAGATTAAACAAAGCTGGTGCAACTCCTGGTGTGAAGTAACTCTTATTGCATTGAAGGAATGATGCATTGATGCCAAAGAGGCAAATGAATAAAAGGCTTGGCATCATGAGTAAAGTAAGCCAGGCAATTTGGGCATTTCCCTGATTAAAGAAATTAAGGGAAAGCATTGCTGAAAGCGCTCCCATGACGGCAAGTATTAGAACAACAAGGGCAAGGCTTAAAGAGCCGGTTAAGCGACAAAAAAACTCTCCTGCCCTAAAAGGGTTCTCTTTTTTCAATGTTTCGAAATGGGGAATGAAAGCATTTTGCATAGCTCCCTCTCCAAGCAGTCTACGCAAGAGATTAGCCAGGCGAAAAGCGACCAGCAAAGCAGCGACAAAACTGTCTGCGCCAAAAGCATACGCCATGCTTATATCCCGAAGCAGGCCGGTGATCCGGCTAAGCATGGTTCCAGAAAAAAATTTAAGAGCTGACTGAATCAAGTTTTTTTTTGTATCTGTCATATATCTTTTCCAAGAAATGCGCAAATAGTGTAGTGTTGGTTGTAAGAAAAAAAATTTATTGCATAAATACACATTGGAGGTTGCTATGCTATTTAACAGAAAAGCCGTTACATTTTCTATAGCCTTTTTTACCTGTATTGCCTTTCATGCCATTGCTAAAGAAAATTCGACATCACCTGCGCAGTCTAACACACCAAGTGATAAAAATCCCCCATATAATTTTCATGGAGAGGTCGATAAGACAGATATTTTCGCTATCCCCTTAGATCAGGATGAGTTAGAGGATGAGGAAGAATTAGATAAATTGGAAAAGGGATGGCCTGAAAAGGGAAAGTCTTAAGGCAAGAATTTCGAGATAACGAACAGGTGACCAGACACTGAAACGATTTTTTGAATTTCTCTCAACCAAGAAAACTCTAAGCAAATCTTGATCTTAATCTCGATCTTGATCATGATCTTAATCTAGCTTTTCTTCAATTTTTCTCTAGTGCGCTGTCTGCCTATATGTTCCTGTGGCCAAGAAGAAGATTGATGGAGAAAAAATAAAAAAGGGCAAATTACAACTGTATCAGATTGATTCGATGTTGATTGGATTGATAAAAGTCAACTAGAAAGCGAAATGTGTGAAGAGCTAGATTAAGATCATGATCAAGATCAGGTTTGGCTTAGATCCCTCTAGGTTGAGGCAAAAAGAACATTCTTCTCTGTTAATCATCAGGCTTCCTTTTTAGGTTGGTTGAAGTCTATAAAATCTTGCTTTGTTTACCTGAAATGATTGAAAACAACTTTTAAATCCTTCGAATAGAATTTTTGGATGCTCTGATGGAGAGATATTTCTTACTCCATAATTTGGATCGTAAAAAAGACCTAATCCATGTTCTTTGATATAAACTAAAGTATGACCACGATTTTCAAGTTTTTCATTGTTTTCAGGTTTTAGGATACGAATAAGAAAAGCACCTTCTGGCAATGCTTCTACTTCTTTTGTAATCGAGCTTTCATCATCTACTTTATCGACATCTATCTCTGATGAAGAATAGTTAATGACAAGAGAATGGTAATTTGCAAGAGACTGTATTTTATTTCTTGAATAATCTATGGCACTACCGTCTAATTGCACTTCAATCGTGTTGAATGCAGCCTGACGGTTTCTCATTTCCTGAGAGCTTGATGAGAAATTTGGCCCTAGTTTAACAAGATGATCTACCAGCATGTCTGATTGAGCATTAGGCTTTTCTATGCTTAATCTTCTTGCCTGAAAGTATGAATCAAGAAATTCTAAAGACATTGCGGTACATGTACCTTCCTCTAAAGAAGGAACAATTTTTTGTTGATTAAATTGTATTCCATTTGGCCGATGAGCATCTAGTTTTGCACGGATAGACTCTACTTTAGCAATCGAGACTGGGCCATTACATCCAGCTTGCGTCCCCTTAAATAACCACTCCCTTTTCTTAGTTAAAGTTATTTGCGGAGGTGGATTGTGAGAAGAAGGGTGTTCAGTGTTTTTTGGGCGCAGGCAGCTGGCTGCCAGGCCTTCTATTATTGTAGCGATCAAACCTATCAAGGGACAAAGTTCTATTACAGCAATAATTCTATGTCCCCATTTGTACGTTTGTTTTTTCGAATGGGCCCAATGTCTCAATCCATATTCCGAGACGAATAATGATTGTAATACTTCACGTTTTGAAAGACTGTAATTATCTAATAAATAGTTTTCCATATAACCATTTTACTATAATATTTAACTATTGTCAATAAAATTATTTAATAAAATTAATATAAAATCAATATAAATGAAAGGTAATTAGTGAATGTGATATACCGAAGGTGGTTCAAAAGTTGGGATTTTGACAAGGAGGCTGCTCAAAATTTTTCGTCTGGAGCGAGGGGCCATTGCCAATGGCCAAGGCACGAGTGAAGACAAAAATTTTGATGCAAAGCCGACGCAGTCAAAAACCAATTTTTGAATCACGTTCGGTATATTCCATAATTCATTTCGATGAAATCCGAAAAAAATTTTTAATTTTTTGAGTGTATACCTATGCATTCTAAGATTGTCGAAAAAAAACTTATTAGAATACCACGTCTTGTGATCTCGAATGAACGCTAACCATTTTTTATTTTACCAACAAAAAATTGCGACTAAAATTCCCCAACCTATATATTCCCCTCTTAAACCCTAAGGAGAGAGAATGTTAACCCTAGCCGCAGCCCTAGCTTTTTTATATTCCTGTATTGTTACGCAATTCATTAACGGAGAAACGAATGTGGAAAGTCAAATTGCGACTGAAATTGATTGGAGAAGTGAAAAACAACAGGGAGCAGAATTTATTGAATTGGGTAATGGCTATCGCGTCTGGACTAAGCGTGTTGGCAATGGCCCCATTAAAATCCTTACTTTGCATGGCGGACCTGGTTGCACACATGAATATTTTGAGTGTTTTGAAGATTTCTTTCCAACGGATAAGTATGAGATTATCTTCTACGATCAATTGGGATCTTATTACTCGGATCAGCCTGATGATTCCTCATTGTGGACTGTTGATCGTTTCCGCGAAGAAGTAGAACAAGTACGCAAAAGCCTTGGACTCGATAGTTTTTACCTCTATGGGCAATCTTGGGGAGGCCTTCTTGCCATTGAGTATTCATTAAAGTATCAACAATACTTAAAAGGGGTGATTTTATCGAATATTACGGGAAGTGTTGAATCTTATGTAGTTTATCTGAACCAGCTACGATCCCGATTACCTCAATCAATACAAGACTCTTTAACCTTTTATGAAGAAAAGGAAGATTATCTCAATCCCGAGTATGAAAAAATCATGTTTGAAGAGGTCTACTCTCGCCATCTTTGTCGTTTAAACCCATGGCCGGAACCATTGTCGCGAACGTTCAGTCATCTGAATACAAAAGTTTATCAAACAGTGCAAGGACCCAATGAATTTATCGTGACGGGCAATTTTAAAGACTGGAATCGATGGGATGATCTTAAGAAAATCGCTATACCGACTCTTATTATTTGCGGCAGACACGACACCATGAGTCCGCATGATACAGAAAAAATGGGACAGTTAATTCCCCATTCCAGAGTTAAAATCTGCGAAAAAGGAAGTCATTGTTGTTTGTATGATGACCAGGAAAATTATTTTAAAGCCCTTCATGGTTTTCTTGAAGATGTAGAAACTAATAAGTTCAAATAAAGCTAACTTTGGGCAGTTTCTACAAGCAGCCAGCATGCTTTAGTTAGCTGCTGCAGCAACTTCTTCGGAGAAGATTAAGATGTGCAAAGAACCATCTTCGTGGCGCTCTACCTGGTAGGGTAGGTCTGCCATGTCTGGATAGAAGCGAAAAGAAGTTGGATAGTCTTTAATAACATTTTGAAGCAGCTCGTAGGCCGCGTTCTTGCTTTCTTGGCTGGTAGGTTTTTTTACGTTCAAGAAACCATTGCCATTTTCATCGTATTTGATTTCGAGTTCCGAGTCGTCTAGCTGCATAAATTCCATAAAATAAGGGAGACCGATGTCGTCATAAAAGCGATCTAGCTCTTCGTTGCTACAATCCACTCCATGGTAGGTTTTAGGAGGGGAAAAAGGAGCCATATCACCACCACAGATATACATCTCAATATTAAAATCTTTTCTTAATTTATTATAAGCGATACGAAAAGGTTCAAAGGCATAGTAAACTTGTCCATGATGCCCAATAAAGACAACACCTCCATTTTTGGAAACATCTGTTAGATAGTTTTCCACTCTTTGGCTATATTCGTTCACTCTATCGCTACCTTGAGTGGAGATTGTAGGGATCCATTCTTTGAAAAATTCTATCTCGATATTACCTTTACGAAAGGCTAAGCCTTCGTTCTCCCAACTTTTTAAGAAGGCATATTCTGGGGATATGGTATCTAAAGAAAAGTCCCCATCGATAGCGATAATCTTAGCTTTGATATCAGGGTATTGCTCGGCAATTTTCTGAAAATATTGTGGCAGCTTCTGCTCTTGGCAATTTTCAGCATAGTGTTCTCCAGTGCCTGGAGCTAGGCTGAATAAAACAAGATGTTCTCCTTTGTAGTCATCCCAGCTGGCACAAAGAGCATGAGCAGTAGCGAAGAATAAAATGATCCAAAAATATCTAAACATAAGTCAACATCCTTGTTATTTTGATCTAGGCAAGAATCATACACTAGCTTTAAAAAAAAAGCAACTTTTGAAGTTGTTTGTGTATATATTCTCTTTTTTTCAGTCTCTAAAAATTGCGGTACGTGTCGATCCGGTTGGTCCATCCTTTTAGCCAGCGCTGTTCACCCCGTTCTGAGGGTGAGTTTTTTACACGCTCTGCAAGGACTTTTTTGGCAGTCTGAATAAATGCTTCGAGCAGGTCGTCATTCGGCTCAGGAATGGCTAAAAGGACCTGTTGCAATCCCCAGCCTTGGCCTTGATACTTTTCTGACTTTTCTGTTCCCATTCCTTTAAAGTGAGAATAATCCAATAAGGCATAAAAGCCTTTTTTCTCGCTAAAGAGCTGATAAAATAGAGTGGTTACCTTCTGTTTTTCTTCCGGGGAGAGATTGACAAGCATCGTTGGGAAGCTTGATTTTAACTGAGCAGCAATAAATTGGGCCTGGTGTTTGCGGGTATCATAGAGAAACTGCCGTAAGTCAGACATCTGCGTTGATTGAATCTCGCGATAAAATGCCTCACGGGAACTCCATGGGCAATGTTTTGCCGTGCACAACCATTTGGGGACTGAAATATTTTGCCGGGAAAGGTAAGCAATCATTGCAGGAAATGCCTCTTTAAATACTTTGGGTTGATTTTCGGGATACCAAATGAAATGGCCGATGCCAAGAGAGGCAAATTCTTCTCCTTCATTCCAACAGGTCAGATATTCCATTTTTTTGCTGCATTCGTTCTTCCAGATTTTTTCGGCAATCATTGATGCCTGTGCATCTGTCAATGGATTTATGTTCAGACAATTGAGGTTTTCACATTGTCCGTGAACAGACCAAAACAAAGATAAAAGCACATAAAAAGAAAATAAAGAGAGGGTTTTCATGAGTTTTCCAGTCTTCCAAGCATATATAATAAATTCAACACAAAGGCACGAAGTCTCAAAGAAACAAAGAAATTTTGCCGTCAGATTCTTTCCTCTTAGTGTCTTGGTGACTTTGTGCCTTTGTGTTGAATTAAATCTATACTTATGGGTAATAGCACGCTGGCACGGGTATGGGAGCCAGTTCTTTATTCACGATGAATAATTGCAGTCATTGTACGCCATGCAGGGTTAATTTTAAAAGACATTTAAATCCAAATTGTATATTAGTAATTATTTAATAATAAAAAATAATTCAATGCTGAGAGTCGCATGACCTGGGGATATATAGTAAGCGGAGGTGTAGTTGTCATGCTGATTTGCTATTTGACATATGCCATTCTTTATCCGGAAGAATTTTAATCAAATGAAGCTCACCGATTTCAATAAATCTGCTGCGTCGACTCTGGCTTTAAGCTGTCTTGGATCTTTGCAGATGCTAAAGCCTTCTGTTCAACTAAAAAAACCGGTTATCTTTACCATATATGTTGGAGCCATTATTACTACGGGGTATACTCTTTTTCAAGGCATTCATCATTCCGATCTTTGGTTTAATGCCAAGGTTGCATGTTGGCTTTGGCTGACAGTTATCATTGCCAATTTTGCTGACAGCCTTGCAGAGTGCCGGGGGAAAATCCATGCTGAGTCTTACCGGAAAACAAAAGGGGAATCGAACGCCCGTCTATTGGTCGATGGCAAAGAAAGAAATATTCACTCCAGTCTGTTAAATAAAGGCGACGTGGTCCTTTGCAAAGCGGGCGATGTCATTCCTGCCGATGGCGATGTCTGCGAGGGAATCGCCACGATTGATGAATCTGCGATTACCGGAGAGTCTGCCCCTGTCATCAGGGAAAGCGGCAGCGACAGAAGCGCCGTCACAGCTGGTAGCATAGTCGTCAGCGATCAAATTAAAATTATTGTGACTTCAGAACCTGGAAAAAGCTATCTCGATCAAATGATCCAATTTATCGAAGGGTCAAGGCGTCAGAAAACGCCGAATGAAATGGCTCTTCATATTGTTTTATGCGCCCTGACGATTCTTTTTTTGTTAAGAGTGTGCACTTTGAGGTTATTTGCCGATTACAGCCTTGCATATGGTCTGCAAGGTATCCATCATGCTGTAACAATCCCGTCATTAATTGCCTTATTTGCCTGTTCGATCCCTACATCGATCAGTGCATTGATTTCTGCCATTGGAATTGCCGGGATGGGCCGTTTGATCCGGCGTAATGTGATTGCCAAGACCGTGAGTTCTGTGGAAATTGCCGGGGATATCGATCTTTTGATTTTGGATAAAACAGGCACGATCACATTCGGTAATAGAGTGGCAACAGCTTTTGTCTCCTATTCAGAACTTAGCGAAAAAAAAATTGCCGAAATAGCCCAACTAGCTTCCCTTTCCGATGAAACACCGGAAGGAAGATCGATTGTAGTGTTGGCAAAAAAAATATTTGACTTGCGTGCGGAGGGTTTAGATGTTGGAAAATCGGTTGTGATCCCCTTTTCATCCATCACAAAAATAAGCGGGGTGGATTTTTTAGATGAGTCGGGGTCTGCTGTTCGTTCCATTAGAAAGGGGTCTCCTAAAACAATTAAGGAGTACATCGAAAAGTTAGGAGGATTTTATACTCCGAATGTCGAAGCGTGTGTAAATGAAGCATCCCGTCAAGGGTACACCCCTTTGTTAATTAGCGATGATAAGCAAATCGTTGGCGCTGTCCTATTAAAAGATATAATAAAAGGAGGAATCAGGGAGCGCATCGCGCAAATGAGGAAAATGGGAATAAGAACGGTAATGGTCACAGGGGACAATGCCCTGATAGCGGCCAATATTTCTGCCGAAGCCGGGGTCGATGATTTTATCGCCGAGGCAACGCCTGCAATGAAATTGGCATTAATAAAAGCCGAACAAAAAAGCGGCAAGTTAGTCGCAATGACCGGTGACGGGACAAATGATGCCCCGGCACTTGCCCAGGCAGATGTTGGAGTTGCCATGAATACGGGAACGCAAATTTCACGCGAGGCGGGCAATATGGTAGATCTCGACAGCAACCCGACCAAATTGATCGACATTGTTGAGATTGGCAAACAAATGCTCATGACGAGAGGTGCCTTGACAATATTCACTATTGCCACCGATATCGCAAAATATTTTGCCCTCATCCCTGCATTATTTGCGGCGGTATATGTGACAGGAGATGAAAAGGTTGCCCCTTTATCAATCATGAATATCATGCAGCTTCATTCCGCAAAGAGCGCAATAATAAGCACACTGATTTTCAACGCTCTGATAATTATTGCATTAATTCCCATTGCGTTGCATGGTGTCAAATACCGTGCAGAATCGGCAGATGTGCTTTTACGTAAGAATGTATTAATATACGGGGTTGGCGGCATCATTGCTCCATTTGCAGGAATTAAGATAATCGATATGTTGTTAAGCTTGTAGAAGTTATGACAGAAGAAGATAAAATCACAACTCCGGAAGATATTCTGGAAAGAGTCAAAAGAGAAGAGAGCCTCCAAGATAAAGGCAGGTTGAAAATTTTTCTTGGGATGGCGGCTGGTGTCGGAAAAACATATGCCATGCTGGAAAGTGCGCAAAAATTGCAGAAAGATGGCGTAGATGTCGTCGCAGGCATTATCGATACTCATGGACGAAAAGAGACGCAGCGTCTTTTGGATGGGCTTGAGATCCTTCCCCAAAAAACAATGACCTATAAGGGGGCAGAGTTTCATGAATTTGATATCGACGCAGTTCTTATACGCAGCCCTAAAATCATTTTAGTCGATGAACTGGCCCATAGCAATATTCCGGGTTCGCGCCATCCCAAACGATGGCAGGACGTGATCGAAATTCTCGATCACGGGATCGACGTCCATACGACGCTCAATGTTCAGCATATCGAAAGTTTACGGGATGTCATCGAAAAAATTACCGGCATTAATATTCGCGAAACCGTTCCCGATCTCGTGATCGAAAAAGCTGACTCTATTGAATTAATCGATATTACTCCGGACGAACTCTTGCATAGATTAAAAGAGGGAAAAGTCTACTTTGCCGATCAGTCGGTAATTGCAGCAAAAAATTTTTTTCAGGAGGACAGGCTGACAGCCCTTCGCGAAATGGTTTTGCGTTATGCCGCCAATAAGGTCGACCATGATCTGAAGGGGATGATCGCAACTACGATGCGTTCTGACCCATGGCGGGCCAGGGAACGCCTTTTAGTAGCAGTCAGCCATAGCCCCCATTCTCAAAAATTAATCAGAATTACCCGCGGCCTTGCGTTTAATCTGGATGCACCCTGGTATGCCGTTAATATAGATACAGGCCTAAATCTCGATGCAGATGAAAAGATCATGTTAGAGAAAAATCTGAATTTGGCAAGGGATTTAGGGGCAGAGGTGATCTCCACTTCCGATTCGAGTCCGGGAATAGGCATCCAAAGGATTGCGAGGCAAAAAAACATTACGCAAATTATTGTGGGAAGACCGCCGAGAAAATGGTATGATGTGTTTATTCGAAATACCATTATGGACCATCTGATCAAAGAATGCAGCGACATCGATCTTCATATCATTCGTCAATCTTCGTTGTATTACCGGCTGAATAAAAAATGGAAATTTCCAAAAATATCCTCTAATTTTGTGCCATATTTAGTGACTTTTGGCGCGATTATCTGTTTAACTTTATTCAATTTATATTTTTTAACTTCTGCAGAATATAAGTTGTCCCGCACCATCTTTTTTATAGGCACGTTGTTTTTGAGCCTATTTTTCGATAAAGGTCCTATTTTTTTTGGTTCCATTCTTTACGCAACGATTTGGATTGAATATTTCCTTCCAACGGCGGGGGGAATCTCTTTGCACAATGAAGATATCAAGGTATTGATCATGTATGTTTTGGCCTCGATAGGAATCAGTTTTTTTACAGAAAGGGCAAGAAAGCAACGGGAAGTGATTTACAAAAGGGAGCAATCCTTAGAAGCTCTGTACAGTATTGTCAAGGAAATTGCCGACGCTCCATCATTAGACCGCGTGCTAGCATCGATTAAAAACAGATTAAACAATTTGCTTAATGGAAGGAGCGAAATATTGATAAAAAATATGGAGGGTCAGCTCCTCTTTGAGCCTATTTCATTGTTTAATGACCCAAAAGAAAAAGCAGCTGCCTTGTGGGTATTTCAAAATGGTAAAGAGGCCGGCTGGTCGACATTTACCCTACCGATGACAAAAAATTTGTATATTCCCTTAAAGGGGCGCCAGGGAGTTGCCGGCGTTCTTTCCTATCAACCTCTTTCAGATAAGCCTCTAAGCCATGAGGAAAAAAATTTTTTGCTTACCGTGTGCAGTCAGATCGGCATTCATCTGGAACATGTTTATGCTGATGAAAGAGCCAAGGTAGTCGATCGGCAAAAACAAGCATATCGCGTGTACCGGTCAATCCTCGATCTGATTCAAAATCTATTTGAAGGGCCTTTATTGATTATCAAGGAAGCGGTAAACGAAATGGGTAAAACCGCTCATAAACGTTATCCCTTAACGATGAGTACTCCATTAGGCCGTATAGATAATTCAACCGGAAACTTAATGCATATTTTGGATAATATTTCCTCCATGATCCAATTGATCAGTGGAGATACTCCCCTTAATTTGAAAAAAGGAGCCATTACCGACCTTGTAAAATCTTGTTATCAAAAGTGCTCGGTTAAAGCGAGCTATTATCGCTGGGATATCCAGGTAAATGAGAACATTCCGGAATTTTATTTTGATCATGAACTTATCGAACTGGTTATGATCAATCTGATTTTTTATGCCATGGAATACTCGCTTCCCGATTCGATGATCCAGGTGAAAGCAACATTAAGCGGGGATTATGTTATCCTGTCTGTCTATGAGGAAGTGCAGAGCATTCCTGAGGAAATGATCGACATTTCCTTTGAAAATTTATATCGCATGCCGGCCACTGGCCATTCAGGGTTGGGGATGGGTTTGGCCATCGTGAAAGTCATCATCGAATTGCACCAGGGAGAGTTTAAGACAGAGTCGCCTGGGGGCAAGGGGACAACATTTATGTGTTATCTGCCTTTGAAAAACTTGCCCGATTTAGTATAATTAATTTTTGAATTAATTCGCATAATCTGTTATGGTCAGAATAATTAAAAATTTATATTACCAGAGAGGATTTTATGGACAAACCGGTTAATTTTAAAGGTTTTTCAAATTTGTATGATTCAAGTGCCCTTAAAGATAATTGGGGCTGGTTTTTGGTTCTTGGTTTAGTCTTTATCGCGCTTGGAATATTGTCTATAATAGCATCGACGTTCGTGACATTGATTTCCGTGATATTTTTGGGTTCCCTTTTGACCATTGGCGGCATTCTGCAAACGGGTTATGCATTTTGGCTGCGCAAGTGGTCTGTATTTTTTACTTCCCTTCTGGCGGGGATTGTGTATATTATAGCCGGTGTTTTTCTCTTAATGCACCCGTTGGCCGGAGCGATCAGCCTAACCCTTTTCCTTGCCATTTTCTATATAATCGGGGGGATTTTCCGCATCGCTTCATCTGTCTATTTGCGTTTTGACCAGTGGCAATGGGCATGTTTTAGCGGGTTTATTAAATTTTTATTAGGCGTTTTAATTTTGCAGCAATGGCCGAGCAGCGGGCTTTGGATCATTGGATTATTTATTGGAATTGATTTTCTTTTCTTTGGCTGGTTCTGGGTGATCATGTCCCTGGAATCTAAAAAACTCTAGCTAGGGCTGTTGTTATGATCGTCACATTAACGGCTCTGGTCGTTGCAATACTTTTGCAAATATATCCGGTGGCTCAACAGGTTAACCCGTTGCTGCCGGCCAGTGTCATGTTAATCATGGCGATCCCGTTTCTCATTATTTTTCCTTTAGGGATTATGCTTTCATGGATCCCTCTTCAAAAGGCAGAAAGCAATCTGACCCCACGCGTTTTTGAACTATTCTATCATGATAAACCGATTCGTTTGGCAGGCGGTATCATTGTCTTGTTTCCATTATTTTCGATCATTCTTGCCACTGTTCTTGTTTACAGCCATTACGACCATGCAATATTTTTGGGAATATGGGTCGTGTTGTTTGGGATTGCCCTAGATTGTTTACGGTACTATGCGAGGCGCGTCATACGCTATTTAAATCCGTTCCAGGTTGCCCAGTTGTTTTCAAACCAGGTAGCAGTTGCCATTCGGAATAATCATGAAGTCAATCTGTGCCGCTGGATCGATGCATTGTCGGAAATTGCCATTAAAGGCATTCAAAGAAACAATCACGCTCTTTGCAATTTGGCTTTAGACGAGCTGGAGAATGCAGGACAGTTATTTTTAGAAGCGTCAAAGAGCATTGCTCATCCGGAAGTGGACAAAGAAACAAAACTATTGGGCACATCGGATAAGGTAAGTTATATGATGTTCTTTATTTATCAACGATTGGATATGATGTTTAATAAAGCGATTCAGGAACATCTGGAAACGGTGTGCAGCCACATTATTACCATTTTGGGCAAACTGTCGGTCAGTGCGGCAAAATTCGACATGACTCTTGCGAGCGCCCCTTTGCGTTTTTTGGGCAAGTGCGCCAGCCGGGCTCAGGAAGCGGGCTTTGAAGAGGCTCCCATTACAGCATCGTGTACGTTGTATCTTGTTGCTAAAACAATATTGACTGAAATCAATGTGCAATATTATGAAATTAAAGATCCTTTTTTGAGTATCATTAACGGAATGGAAGTTTTAGCTAAACAAGAGTTTCGGCGCAACAAACAAATCAATATCAATTCCCTTATTCAACCATTTAATGACCTGAAGGCTTTATTTGATCAACCACAAATCAAAGAACATCAGGACGTGCCGGTCATCATAGTCAATATCGACCGGGTGATCGGAGAATTTCGCGCCCTTGAATCAGTGATGAATGCTATGCCAAAAATTCCCGAGGTGGAAGGATAGCTCTTTTAGCTTATGCAACCATGTCAGATTTTTTTAATTGTAAGCATTTATTACTTAGTGCAGTATTATCTACATGAGAGGATAATTCATGCAACCATGTCAAAAATATCAAAAATTGGATCCGGATCCGGCATATCCGGCCAGGGCGGACGTTGTGCCGCAAATTACATATCAAAGACATCTAAGAGAAAAGCGAAGAAGATGGGATACTGTACCGGACGCTTCTCAAAAACATCAGAGGGTAAACCCTGGGACATGGAATATTTTACCGGCAGATATCTTTAGAAACATTTCTCAATTTACAGATTTTAGTTCGAAAAGAAATTTCTCCGTGGCCAATTGGCATATTCGAAAAGTTAGTGCAGGCACCATAAAATCCCTCCGTTTATCCCCACCCCGTTATTTAAAAATTCATGGTAAATATCCGGACAACATTCCGTCAGATATTCTAGTCAGGATACTTCAATTTCATCCCCATGCAGGAAAGCTTATTTTTAAACCAAGAACCAAATCCAAATGTAGTCGAAATGTTTTTGGAATGATGGAGGAGCCATATCTTCGCAGGCTGATCGCTTATTTAAAAGCAAACCCTGTGGAATATCCCTTGCAACATGTAAAATCATTGACGATTCATACGCTTGCTATGAATACTTTTTCTTTTCCGAGGACACAGGCATTGAATCGCCAGTTTTTTCAGTCATTGGGCCACTCTGGCCTGCAATCGGTTAAAATTGCAGATATTCGTGGTTGGGCTCTTGATGTCCAATCGGTCAAGTTGTTTTTAGAACGGTCATTAAATTTAAGAGAAATTATACTGGAAAACAGATTTCCGGGACGACAAGCTAATTTTTCATTTGAAAAACATACTGCTTTGAGATCGGTACAACTCCCCATGCTTAGAGCAACAGAAAAAATGATTGAATCCTTAAAACAGTCTAAAGATTTACAAACATTGGTCTTTAATGGCGAAGATCTGAATTTGAAAGATGTTTTTGATCAACACCCCTGGCAATTAAAAAAGTTGGGGATACGATATAAAGTTATCACTTCGGACAACGAATTAGATGAAGCCTTGCGTCCATTTCCTCATTTGGAGCATCTTACTATCAATATATTGGGAATTAGTAACGAAGGACTGAAAAAGATCGGGGAAAATTGTCCCAAACTCCGAATTCTTGAATTATATTTTACGGAAATGACAGATGAGGGGGTAAATTGTTTGACTCAAGGTCTTTCTCATCTTGAAATGTTTGTTTTGAAAGGGAGAACCGCTGTAACGAATCAGAAAGTGATTTTTATTACCCTAAACTGCCCTCAGTTACGTATCTTGAGCATAGGGAATATAGAAAGAGTAGAAAGGACAGGAATTGATGCTTTAATTGCAAATTGTTCCGAGCTGATATTGTTAGATATCTCCAGGGCTCCATTGCTTTTATTCGAGGATTTTACCCACTTAATGCAAAACATGAAAAAATTAACATATTTTTTAAATGAGCTTCCACAAACTGCTCGTTGGGAGTTAGTATCAAAGCATAAGAGTTTTTTGAAAACAAATTATCCCCATATTAAGAAGGCACCTTCCAGGAAGCTGGAAAAACTATTACCCAAAAGAGATGTTTAGACTGGATCACACTATTCAAGAAGTTATTCCCTAAAATTACCTAATAATGTTAGACTGGCATCTAATCATTTAGTATTTATGGATAAACATGGTAAAATTAATCAAAGTTGCAATTGTAGGACGGCCAAATGTCGGCAAATCGGCTTTGTTCAACAGAATAGCTAAAAAAAATGTGGCTATTGTCGATGAGGCGGAAGGAATTACGCGGGACCGGATCTATATCGATGCTGACTTTTTTGGGACCCCTTTTCAACTGATCGACACAGGAGGCATCGACGCGCGTTCTAAAGCCGAATTTAATACTCATATCAAACGGCAGGCAGAAATTGCCATAGAAGAGGCCGACAGTTTAATCATGGTTGTCGATGCCCGTGTCGGTCTGACCACTACAGATAAAGAACTTAGCCGAATTCTTCATAAAACGAAAAAGCCTGTATGCCTTGCTGTCAATAAAGTCGACAATATCGATGATGAAAATCTCATGTATCATTTTCAATCCCTAGGGATTAGCCCAATGGTTGCCGTCTCTGCTGCTCAAGGGTGGCATATTGCCGAACTTTTGGAAGCGGCTTTTGAAAAAATCGACAAAACCGGAGCTGCAAACGTTAAATCAGATGCCATCCAATTGGCTATAGTGGGAAGGCCAAATGTAGGGAAATCTTCGCTTGTCAATTATCTTCTCGATGAAGAGCGTTGCATTGTCAGTCCCATTCCTGGTACTACGCGGGATAGTATTGACATCCCTTTTACCTACAACGATGTTCAATATAATCTGATCGATACTGCGGGCATCCGCCGCAAGGGTTCAGAGCATGAAGTGGTCGAAAAGTTCGCCGCTATCCGCACACAAAGAGCAATCGACCGTTCCGATATTTGTTTATTGATGCTTGACTCTCAACAAGGGATGACACGGGAGGAGAAGAAAATTGCCAACCAGATCGAAGAGGCTGGTAAGGGATGTATTTTATTGTTCAACAAGTGGGACCTTGTCAAAGGCTTTCGCATGGAACATTGTATGAAAGGGATCGATGAAGAGGTTTCTTTTTTAAAACATTGTCCTAAATTATTTATATCGGCCACTCAAGGGAGAAATGTCGATAAAATCTTTGCCCTGACCCAAGAAGTATACGAAGATTCAAAAAAAAGAATTTCCACTCACCAGTTAAACAAATTTATTGCCGGATGCCTGCAACGGAACCATCCTCCTATGTTAGGCGGGAAGCGGTTGAGAATTTATTATATGGCGCAAGTAGGCATTCAGCCTCCGAAGTTTGTTCTGTTTGTCAATTTTCCGAACTTGATGGTGGAAAGTTATAAAAAATATCTTTATAATCAATTTCGTGAAGAATACAGCTTTATGGGATTGCCCATTGAAATTTATCTTAAGGGAAAAAAACGCAAAAGTCGGGATGAACGCCTGGAAAGCATTCCTGAGAATTCTCTGCAAATGCGCCAAAGAGAAGCGGCAGATGCAAATGATTCTATTGAGGAAGGGGATGAGTTTGACGATGACGATGATTTCGATGAACGCTCTTCCAATTTAGACCCTTCTTACTTTGTCTGACAGGTGACTAATCATTAAAAAAAAATATTTTAAACACAGAGGCACAGAGAACACAGAGACAACTCATTACACATCTTTTTTTTCGAGGAAACAAAAAAAACAGGCTACTTCTTTTTTGCCTTTT
>JABDCW010000045.1 GCA_013287905.1 Chlamydiota bacterium
TGCACGAATCTGAGATGGCCCGCTGGTCACCACTTTTGGCTCTACGAAAGTTTTAGCTACATTCGTTGGGTCAGGTTCCGGAAGAGGAAGCCCTTCACCTAATGTGGTCATAATTCCTCCAATGTGAACAAACCAATAAAGAAATATCACCCCTATAATTAATTATAATAAAAAAATAATTATATTAAAAGAAACAAAGGAATTTCGCCGTCAGACCCTTTCATTCCAGTGTCTTTGTGACTTTGAGCCTTTGTGTTGAATTAAAGTCTATACTTCACCTTCGGTATAGCTTTAAACGTGGAGACCATTAAATAAAAAAATGGGGTCATGACAACGCTTACCGTACACTTGTATGTATAGGAAAATAAAATAATCCAAATGACTTGGGCCATCTCCAACCCCATTCCCATATATAAATGGACGACATTGACTATTGCCGTATCGATCAATTGAGCGATGAATGTCGATCCATTATTTCGCAACCACAAGTGCGACTCCCCTGTCCACATTTTAATACGCGTATAGATTTGTATGTCGACAGTTTGAGAAACGATATAGGCCGTTAAAGAACCAAAAAGAACAGTCCCGCTCAAACCAAAAGCCCCCTGGAACTGATGGTGATTTTCTATTGTGGGACTTGGAAGGACAAGAGCCATTTTGATGATCAGAAAACTTAAAAAGCTCATTCCCAGCGCTAAATACACCATTCTCCTGGCCTTAACTGCCCCATAAATTTCCGTAACGAGATCGCTTAAAAAAAAGGAAAGAGGATAAGTCAATAGTCCAACAGGGATGCTAAAATTCTGAAAAAACGGCAACGACACCATCTTTGCCGAAATGACATTGCTGATGATCACAATTACGCAAAATGCTGTACTTAAGATGTGATAGTTATTCCCAGACATAAAATATTACACAAATTGAACTAAAAACTCATTTAGAGCATCAAGCGTCTTCCCCGCTTCTGCTAATACCAGCTCTTCCTCTTGTGGTTGTACCAAAGCTTGTAATAATTCCTTTTCGGTGCGGGAATGTTCGACGTCTGCTGTTTCATGGACGGAAAAATAACGATAGTGTTCCGGATGTGTAAGCCCATACCATTTTCTTAAGCCCTCGATCTTTGTTGTACATATGGCAGGAATTTGACTTTCATAACAGTACAAAGCAGCAACCCCCGCAGCTATCGGCGAAGTGCGGCAAATTTCCATAAAAGTATTGACCAGGTGTTTCGTTTGTTCTGAAGGGCTATGTGCCAGAATTTCTGATGGACTAACCCCTAGCGATACACTAAATGATCTCCAAAGGTCGGGATGGTTGGGAGAGCCGGCTTCCTCATCGATCAGGTTTTGTAAAAGGGGCTTTCTGATCTCGGGATCATCGCATCTGCTATGCAAAGCAGAAATATAAGTAGGAAATGCTTTGACATGGGAGTAGTACTCTTTAGAATAATCCTGTAGCTGTTTACGGGTCAGATGACCGCAACTCCACGCCCGGTAAAAGGGATTCAAAAGCATATGTTTTTGCTGGATCAGTTGTTCCAGCCTCTCTATCCAAGTAAGATTGTGCCGATTCATAAAATTTCCTTTGTTTACTACTTATTAAAAACCCAAGCTCCATTTTTCAATAAAGGGGCATAAAGATCCTCTTCCATCGGGATCGTTAATTCATCGATCTCCTCTAAGACGGGAGGACGGTCCTGAAATTCAATTTTGGGAGCATTGCCAATAATGGCAAAGGGCGTTTGCTCGTTTCCCTCCCCCATGCAAAATACAGCAGATGCGGCTAAGGCATCAAGAATATTCACCATAGTCACGCGAAGCGGCTTTCCAAAGCAATCGGGCTTTCCAATATAGCTGTATAACGGCTTAAAACCGCACCACCCAAGAGCAATGCCGGTGACCCCTCTTCGCATCGGCGTTGTATGGCTGTCGGTGATTAAAACTCCGAGCGCATTTATCTGATCGCGAGCGCGAATATATTCCCAAATTCTTGCAGCAGAAGCCTGAATATCCCTGGGATACAGAATATACACATCCTCTCCATTTGATTCATCAATGCCGGCAGTAGGGATAAGGATATTATTTTTAATCGTGATCTGAATGCTATGGGGATTAGATGGTTCCTTCAGATCCAAATAGGCATCTGCCGATTGCCTGACAAGCTCTTCCTTGCTTACCGATTCCTTTGGGACAATGCACCCTTCGCAGAGGCTGATAATTTTTGAGGTGACCACGACTATACTTCCTTCCGGAATAGGAGGGATATACGCATCGATCATTGCAAATAATGAATCGTTTGGCTTGATGGCACATGTTTTATAAACGTTAATTTCCATTATAATTTATCCCTTATGGGTCTGAAGTAGTGGTAAATGGTAAAATCTTCGCATTCCCTGATTTTCCTGAAAGGCCAGTCCCGAATAAGCATCAGAGGAAAAAATGCATCGCCCTCATACCGGTTTTTTATGTGTGTGACAACCAATTGGCTGAGTAAACCAGCTTCTAAGAAGAGTTGAAAAATTTGCCCGCCACCGATCACATAACACGATTTTTCCTGTAATATTTCTTCCGACAGACACTTCTCTAAAGAATCGGCAATAGTCACATTTGGATGACCGACTGATCGCTTTTGCCGGCTCAGTACAATACCTTGGCGCTCATCAAAGTACGATTTTGGCAAAGAGATAAAAGTTTTATATCCCATGATGAGCGTATGATGCCTTGTGTATGCAGCAAAATGGGCTAAATCTTCGGCGTAATGCCAAGGCAATTTCCCATTTTTTCCTATTACCCCTATAGGATCGCAAGCAAAAATCCCATATATATTATCCATTCTTAACCTTTTCCGCAAAATAATGTGGCGGCCGAAAGAAATTGTTGATGAGCTCCGACATCATGCACCCGTAAATAATCTACTCCCGCTTGAGACAAAATAGAGGAAACAGCAATTGTTTCGATATCGCGCTCTTCCGCCCTTCGGTTGGTCAGATAACTTAAAAATGATTTGCGCGAATGCCCGACCAAAATTTCGCAACCCAAATTTTTTAAATAATTGATCTCTTTTAGTATGGAGATCGATTGGAGGACCGATTTTCCAAATCCGATCCCGGGATCGATGATTAACCGGTCTTTACTTATGCCATAGGAATGAAAAAGTGCAATTTTTTTCTCTGCCCATTCGGATATCAATTCAATTGGATGAGAAACAAAAGGCAAAATGCGCTCTTTTGAAGGGGGAATTCCCAATGAATGATTAATAACTATTTTACATTTTGTTTTGGACAGTAAATGCATAAATTCAGGGTCTTCCATCCCAAGTACGTCATTGATCCAATCAACCGGATAATGCTCGAGAGCTTTTTGGATCACTGGATAATGATAGGTGTCTAAACTAATATAAGGTCTCGATGGCCATGAAGCAAATTGAGTGGTCAAAAAAATGGAAAATCGGTTCCAGCCGCTTCCATTCTTCTTCCGCGGAGATATTTTTAGCGCCCGGACGTGTCGACTGCGCCCCTAAATCAATGACAGCCGCCCCTTGAACGCTTAAATCTTCCATTCTTTTGATCGCTTTTTGCGGATCCAGATAAAATCCGCCATCAGAAAATGAATCGGGAGTCACATTGATAATACCGACAAGCAACGGAAAAAAAACAAGCGATCGGATCAACCCTTTATCCACAGGGATTTGCCGATGAATGATTTCATCGAGGGACAGATGGCTGCAGACAGATCCTGCCACGGGATAGCGCCAATCTGGTTTTAAGGTTGCCATTAACTTCAACAGAAAAGGCCTGTGCAGCAGTTCCGGATGAGGGATGGTCAGCCCTTCTTGTGAAATCACTTTTTCATCCCACGCCAAAATATCCAAATCGATGACCCTTGGCGACCAGCGAGGAGCTTGTAGATCTCTTCCCAGAGACGATTCGATCTGCTTTAACTCCGATAATACAGCACCTGGCGAAAGCGCCGTCTTCCCGGAAACAACCAGATTATAATAGGGCAAATCCCAGCTCTTTGGAGCCCCTTCGGGAATGATGGCCTCTGTTTCAAAAATTAAAGAGACGCGCATCTGACTGAGGATTTTTTTTTGTATGAGCCGAACGGCATTTTTTATATGATCAAAACGATTTCCTATATTTGATCCTATGGCGATAAAGATTTCTGCGGCAGCCTCCTGCGGTAGGTGAATGTCACCGGGCCATGTACATTGACAACCGGATGATGAGTTTTTGCGATGGCGATTTCCAGCACAACTTCCGACTGTCCTTTTTGATGCAAATAATTGGCTGCAATATCAAAGACAGTTCTGCTTAGGCACTCGATCAGATGAAATGATTGCCCCTGGATAATTTTAGTCACTTCATCGACAACTGTCTGGTAGCATATCACATCATCGAGCTGATCTGATTTACATCCTGAGGGCTCTTTCGAAAAGATCATTTTAATCCCGATTTCGACAGGTTGTAGACTAGACCTTTCCTCGGGAGAACATCCCAAAGAGACCCAAAGGCGTAAATTTTGAATAGCCAGTTCGTAATGATCCATTTATGGAACCCCACTTGTAAACATATGAAAGATCATACGGTGAAGACAAAAATCGTGCAAGGGAAAACGTCTCAATAAAGGTTCAATTAACAGTACAAGGTAGCCAGGGCGTCCCCGCCCTGGAAATTCACGTCAAGAGACGTACAACATAAATCCACCCTTCCTCCCGAGGTTTTTCTATTAGATAAAGAGGATGTACAAAACCAACTTCCCTCTGGGAATGAATCAATACGGGGATTTCCTGAGAATAAGTAGTCATAGATTCACTTCTTTGCTTTCAATTCTTAGTCAAGTGTACCAGGAAATTTGGTTTTTTGACACTTTTGTCACAAGTTTTCAGCAAGATTACATTTGATTATAAAAAAATTATGCCTTACTCTGGGTCCTTTAAAAAGAAAAAAGGAATAAGACATATGAGCAAGAAAATCGACACCAATCAGCATATGATAGTTTTCAAAGGTAAGAATATCCGAAGGGTATTACATAATGAAGAATGGTGGTTTGTTGTTAAAGATATCATTGAGGCTTTGATAGATACATCCAATTCTACCGACTATATAAAAAAAATGAGAATGCGAGATCCCTCTCTTTCTGAAGGGTGGGGACAAATTGTCACCCCCCTTTCTATTGAAACGCTAGGTGGTAAACAAAATTTGAATTGTGCAACAACAGAAGGAATTTTTCGTATCATTCAGTCAATTCCCTCTCCAAAAGCTGAGCCTTTCAAAAGATGGCTAGCTAAGGTGGGCTATGAACGTATCCAAGAAATCGAAGATCCCGAGCTTGCCTCTAAAAGGATACGTTCGACTTACAAGGCCAAAGGCTATCCGGATGATTGGATTGAGAAACGAATGCGTGGGATTGCAATCCGAGAAACATTGACAAATGAGTGGGAACAACGAGGAGTTAAAGAGCAAAGAGAATACGCTATCCTGACAGCTGAAATATCTGAAGCTACTTTTGGACTTACACCATCGGAGCATAAAAAATTAAAAAGCATCAAAAAAGAGAACCTTCGCGATCACATGACTGATTTGGAGTTGATTTTCACTATGTTGGGAGAAGCTTCTACTACAGAAATTGCCATTCAGCAGGATGCTCAAGGCTTCCAAGAAAATAAGGACGCTGCACAAGCTGGTGGAAAAATTGCAGGCAATGCAAGAAAAGAACTTGAGGCAAAAAGTGGTAGACGTGTTGTCAGCACCTCAAATTTCCTCTCACACCAAATAGACTTGGAAACTTCAACAACCGCTTTTATAGAATCGAAGGACAATGAAGATAAAATACCGAACGATCGCTCAGAAAGGACCTTTTAGAATTTTAAAAGAACAAAGATACTTTAAAATGTTAGGCAGTGGGCCGAGTCCTTATGGGAGCTAATTAAAAAATGAAGAATTATTGGTCATGTACAAAATTTGCCGATTGGATCCGCGGTACTCCGAAACCTTTAGCAGCTACTACAGAAGAGTGGAGTGAATGGAGAAAAAAAGCTGCCAAGAGAAAGATCCGTTATTGGCTTGCAGAAGAGGGGTTCGATTATTTGCAAAAATTTATATATTTTCCTTTAACTTGGGTGAGGAATATTCGCTACTATGTCGATAATCGCTGGGATACTCGCACTCATGCTCTTACATCAAATTTAAAAAAGGGACAGTGGCATGAGTTTGATCAACGTCTAATGCATTCGGCGTTTGATGAGCTTGTGAATTTTATTGAAATAGAACAGGCATGTTTTCAAATTGCCTGTACAGAAGACAGTCAAAAGAAGCATAAAATCCCTTGGTATCGCTCGATCTTTCCCTTTTCCTCCTATCGATGTCCAGAAGCTGGATTGAGCCATTTAGAATGGGCGGCAAGCTTAAAACATGATGAAGCTTGGGACGATCCGAATGGTCCTGATTTTAGAAAACCTACTGCTCAAGCTTTGGCGGCGCGGGAGATCATAGAGCTTTACAAATGGTGGAAGGAGGATCGTCCAAAACGTGCAGATCCAATGGACACTAGTGGATGGAGCGATTATTGCGATCAAAAGCGAAAGGAAACCGATGATCTTGGAGAAGATGGACTTTCATCTTTGTTTAGAAACGATCAATCTGAAGCAGAGCAGGAGAGAAAAAGAAAAATATTAGATCTTTGTTGGAAGCTGGAGCAAGAACAAGAAGATGAAGACACCAATATGTTGATCAGATTGGTTAAGGTACGGCATAGTATTTGGACTTGAGAAAATGATGAGACCTGAGAAAAAAGATACAGAACTATTAGAAGCTGCGGAAAAAGAAGCGGTCGGAAATGGATGCATCTTTTCTCTGGTGGATACCTGGGACTTTCAGGCGGAAGAGTTTTATTTGAAAAACGGATATGAACGGATGGGAGAAATAAAAAATTATTGGCATGGCCATTCCAAACTATTTCTTAGAAAAAAATTAAACTCGTCACATTTCCATTTTTTACCTGCTAAATCATCTCAAATTTCTCTGATACACGGATGGTTGCAACAAGGCCACATCAAAGAATGGATTCATGGAACAGGTCTTCAAAACACATTAAAAGGTCTGGATAAGTTTTTTCGAGGCGAGTCTACTGCTACTGACTGGATTGGATATCATAAAGACACCCCTTTTGCATTTCTGATTACCTCCCCTGAGGGACCAGATGGGATTACCTTAGACGTGTTTATTTGCGATCTCAATTATTTGGGGAAAGGGTTTGCGGTGCCGATGATTCGGGAATTCTTGACAAGCCAGTTTCCAAATGTGAAAAAAGTTCTGATCGATCCTGAGGCCACGAATACACGAGCTATCCACGTATACCAGAAAGCGGGCTTTAAAATCATTGGGGGGTTTATTGCAAGTTGGCATCCTGTTCCCCATTACCAAATGGAGCTATATATGAAAGATCTGCTGAATTCCAAAAAAGTAATTGGAGGATAGAGCCCAATCATCATGAAAGTTGTAATAGAAGCGTGAAATTAGAAAAGGTCTCCTGATAAGAATCAGTATGGCTATTTAGATATACCTAAGGAATTACATACTGAGGAATTAGAATATCAGCATTTGAAACGTAAGAAATCTCACAGTCAGACATATTCTCGTTCACAATCACAATGATATTTTCACTATTACGGTATAAATTATTAGCTGAATTCTGTTAAAGAGAAATGACTTATTTTAAATAGAGCAAAACCCTTTTTTAATTTCTTTAATTCTCCAAAACATCTAATTGGGGTGATTGTTTCATGAGCTTTAATTGCAATATCATATTCCGTTTTTGTGAGTTTAATGCTTACTTTGCGCTGCTGACCATCCACTAACCCAATAACTACAATTTCGCCCTCTTTTTTTCGCTCTTTGCTTTTTAGCTGGATTACTATTCCTTTTAGTTCAAAATCTTCAATAGGTTTTGTTTCTTTGAATGTTCTTGCTGCCTCAGCAATATAAGGAATCAAATCTTGTGTAAAACAGATAGTGTTGGGAATGTTGTTTTGGATGGGTCTTGCTAAAGCCCAAGCCATTGATATTTCTACCTGTTCGTTCCCACAGCTTTGATTAATTTTGGCAATTGCATCACATAAATTGGCGCTAACGCCTTTGTCAATAGCTAATTCAAAGGGTTTTATATCTCCAGAAGCTTGTGAATTTTTTGATGCTTCCTTGCAAGCATCTAGAGACTCAATTAATTTTAGAGTAACCATTCTTTCGAAAGGCTCCTCTAGCGGTATCTGTTCGTGAGGACTTGATGGTAATCCCAGCATAGGAGGAATGTCTGTGCTAATAGTTACGACGAAGCTCCCTTCTTCTGTTTGTCCTAATTGAATGGTTTTTAAAAATTCAATTACTTTATCGGATTTACGACTTGGATAATTTGCTCTTGGTGCTACGCTGGAGCTTGCAGCAGCAGAAATGAGTTCTCTTGTTGATTCAAGTAGATGCAATCCATCCTCTAAAGGGATTGTTCCCTTTGATGTAGCTGGAGATATTGCTCGAATACGAATTACATCCTTAAGTGCATTTTTTATGTCTTTTAAAACCGTGTCGAGCGATCGACCTTCAAATATGGCTAAAGTCTCCAATGCATCAACGACTCTTGCATTGTAATCTTTGTATGAAGTTTCTAATGGCACTATAATTTCAAATTCTTTTTGTAGCCAAACGGAGCTTACACTGTGAATTACTTTTTCTTGAACCCATCCTTTTGCTTTCAAATATGACATAATTTGAGCAGGTGTGATACTTATTAAAGACTTGATATCTATTAGTGGATTTCTCTTCATAAGAACTGCCCATTGCATATTTTTGTCATCATATCCGTTAGAGATTCTACAGAAAAAATATTTTTTCTGGGTAATTTAACTGTTACTGCTGAAGTATTGTTCGTCTCTACATATCCTCTTGAGGATATCCAATAGCCACAATGCTTTAATACTAACGATTCTTCAGATTGCTCTATAAATTTATTTAATTCTTTTGGAGCAAAAACTACAATCAATATACGAGGGACATACACTTTTTCATCTTTTAAATCGTTAAAATTTTTAATTTTAAGCGGGTAGTGTACGAAATCTTCACATAATATTTCTTGAGAGGTGCATTTTAATTGGGCCTCTAAACGCGGGGAACGATAAGTTCCATTCCCCCCTCTTGCTGCAAAGCCAATGTCTATACTGTCATCATCAGGATTAGGCTTATAAGTGGCGTATCGAGCAATTGCTGCTATTGCATTTACATACGCATGACAAAATTGTTCTTTGGCATTATTTTCTTCCACTTGAATTACCAATAATTTTGATGGTGTTGTTGCAGTCGTTTTATAAAATATTTGATAAATCTACCACGATAGAATGCTTGATGTAGCCAAACGTTGGTTTTCAAAGGGGAGTTATACAAAAGATGGGGATTAATTGCAATACATTCAGTTCGTTCAGATGTTATAGCTAAAGTTATTCAGATGTTCAATCTGAAAAATTTGACAAAATACCCTTTTGGCTATATTTTGAGTTTATTAGTATTCAGATCTTTATTTTTTATAATTCAGATCCCCAATACAGGGATTCCTTAATGAAGCCTAAGTTTATACATTGAGTTTTGACAACAGTTATTTGTTGAGAATCGTTATTAAAATTCTCGGGGATAAGGGTTTTTTGGCTATTCGTGAATAGTCTTGACATTCGGATAAAACGAGCCTAACCTTCATGGAAGACCAGAAACCCAAAGAACCTTGAATGTAAAGGTAATCATGCGAAGACTCGGAAAATCTGATATCTTTGTCGCACCTTTGGCGCTTGGATGTAACGTGTTTGGATGGACAATAGATGAAAAAACATCCTTTACTATCTTAGATGCCTTTATTGATCATGGATTGAACTTGATTGACACGGCAAATATCTATTCTACATGGGTCCCTGGGAACAAGGGAGGGGAATCAGAAACCATCATAGGAAAATGGCTGAAAAAATCTGGCAGGCGGAACCAGGTTGTTTTAGCAACAAAAGTGGGAATGGAAATGGCCAATGCTAAAGGCTTAAAGCCTACCCTTATTCGCCAGTGCCTGGAGGATTCTCTAAAACGGCTCCAAACAGATAGAATAGATCTTTATCAGGCACATAAAGATGATAACGAGACTCCTTTAGAAGAAACTCTTGAAGCATTTGATCAGCTGATAAGATCAGGGAAAGTACGTGTGATTGGAGCTTCCAATTACGAAGCAAATCGACTAGAGCAAGCTCTTTCTATCAGCGAAAAAAATCATTATTTCTCTTATATATCGCTTCAACCATACTACAATCTATACGATCGGGAACGTTTTGAATGTACCTTAGAACCTTTATGTATAAAAAGTGGTTTAGGAGTTCTTAGCTATTTTTCTTTAGCTCAAGGGTTCTTGACGGGAAAATACCGATCGGCCGTAGATCTCAGCAAAAGTCAACGAGGATCCAGTATAGAGCGCTATTTGGATACGCGGGGATTTACTATTTTGGATGCATTAGACACCATTGCTAAGCAACACCTGGTTTCACCGGGTGTTGTAGCTCTTGCCTGGTTGATTCAGCGCAAGAGTATCACTGCACCTATCGCGAGCGTTACAAACGTATCTCAACTTGATGAATTGGCAAAAAGTACACAGCTTCATTTATCTGAAAAAGAAGTGAAAGCGTTAAATGTGGCATCAGCTTATACTGCGAGTATTTAGATAAAGAAAAAGAAAGCATTTGACTAAAATACTACAGATGTAGTACATTCTGGAAATCAGAGAAAAAAGAGAGAGTAATGATGGCAAAACTGGGCTTTGGAGAACTTGAATTATCCATTCTTAAAATCATTCGGGAATGTGGCCGGGTAACTGTTCGGGACGTCTATGAACGTTTAGGGAGCGAAGGCGGTTATACAACCATCATGACTGTGATGAGCCGGATGGCCGATAAGGGTGAGTTAATGAGAGAAAAAGAAGGAAAACAATACACCTATTGGATAGCCTCGCAAAATGAATCTTCGTCTAAAAGTATATTAAAACGGATTCAGGAGAGAATTTTCGGAGGAAAATCTACTGCGATGGTGAGCTATTTATTAGATGTTGATAGCGAAATCTCGGACAAAGAATTAGAAGAGATCGAAAAACTGATTCAAAAGCGAAGACTGGAGAAAAAACGTGGATAAAGCATCCTTTTTCATCCTGAATATTTTCCTGAACAGTTATCTTGCATTTTTTACCGTTGTATTCTTGGTTGAAAGTGTGATTTATCTGTTCAGAATTCGGCAAGGACGAGCTGCAGCCATTTTAAGAATGATTCCGATCATTAAACTCCCCTTTGATTTGTGTTTGTATGACTTCTCCAGATGGTCTTATTCTCAAGGAATTAATCCGCTGCATTGCGAAGAAGGGACAAGAATGTTTTCTGTCATGATTGGCTGGCTAAGTGAGGTAACTGACTGGCTTTTTTTGCCCATTAACTCAAAGGTCGGGTTTACTATTCACGATGGGTTGACCTTCACGCTTGCAGATCTTGTCGGCTATTCGATCAATCACATGATTTTGAAAATTTTTGCATTGCTCCTGATCTCCTTTACTCTAGGTTTTGTGATCCGGAAATTAGCTCTGTATTATCGCTCCTTGCTATTTGTTAAATCTTTAAACAAAAATTCTCAACCTTTAGGTAAAAAATTACAGAACCCCTTTCTCTCTTCGTGTATGAAAAAGTTTAGAGTTAAGGTTCTCACATCTCCTACCCTCAAAGGATCTCCCTTTGTTTGCGGCTTGACCTCTCCTGTTGTCTATATCCCCGAACATCTTTCAAAAAAACTATCGGGAAAGGAATATGAAGCCGTTTTAGCACATGAAATAGAGCATGTTCGATATAAGGACAATGCGTTACGCCTTACCCTGGATTTCATAGGAACTTTTTTTTGGTGGATACCCACAAAATGGCTTTGTAAGCGCATTGAAGAAGGACAGGAAGTGGAGTGCGATCTTAAATGCAAAAAATATGGAGTAGATTCAAACGACTTGGCCTCAGCCATTATCAAGTCTGCGAAACATTCAATAAATACCCCTAATCTTACTTTCTCGCATCAGCTTGCCAAACAGGCAATTCTCAAACGAATAAACTTGTGCTTACATCCTCCGGTTATCCGATGCAAAAAAATCCATTTTGCATTTACTTGCCTGGGGCTTGTAATCGCTTTCTTAACGATTTTTCCAGGGAGGTTTTGGATGTTCTAAGATTTTTTTAATGTGTGAATTTTTTTTAACTTTAAATACTACAAATGTAGTAAGGAGAAATACGATGAAAATACAATTAATATCTCTTGCCTTAATGGCAGCTTGTGGACCAGCTTTTGCAGCTTGCGCTGACTACCCCATCAATTCGATGAGATGGCAAGCCCCTTCTCAAAATCTAAAAGTTATCAATGTCTGTAGCTTAACCGACAATGATTTGAATGAAATCATGCTGGGGAATCATCCGGAAATTGCCGTTGAATTTTCAGCTGAAACCCACCTACCCTTTAACTTCTTTCTAAAAGGCAATTTAGTCAATTTAGTAGAGAGTGAGGAAACCTTGCAAGCGGTGGAATTCATGCAAACCCTCTATGCAAGATGTGTGGGTCAGGAATTACTCCTCAGCACTAATCTGAAAGATTGGAAGCCCTTTTTAGAATTCATAACAGGTAACATTTCAGTTTCATTAAGCATACAAGAGGGAAAACCGTCCCTCGTCGTAGGCGCAGAAACAAATGAACGCTCTTAACTGAAACCTTACTGTAAGAGATCAGAAAAGGCTTGACAAGGGGTAGCCAGGGCTCAAAAACCTTTGCCTATAAGGATGAGGCAGGGCGAGGACGCCCTGGCTACCTCATCCTATCACCCATAAGTAAGCAAAAACCTTTTGAGCGTTATCTATAATAAATTAAACACAAAGGCACGAAGTCACAAAGAAACAAAGAAATTTTGCCTTCAGACCCTTTCCTCTTAGTGTCTTGGTGACTTTGTGCCTTTGTGTTTAACTAAAGTCTATACTTATGGGTAAACGGAAAAAGCGGTAGAAAGAAACTTCATGTTTGATCTGCCGGATTAGTGATCACACGGCATTGCCGCTTGCTTCGTAAATAGAGGAAAATCCATTGCATCATGACCAACAGCCTATTGGAAAAGCTGATCAGATAAAAGATATGAACAAAACACCAAATGAACCATGCGGTAATTCCGGAAAATTGCAGCTTGTGGAACATGGCCACTGCCTTTCCACGCCCAATTGTGGCAATCATCCCTTTATCAAAATAGACAAAAGGTTTATGAGCCTTTGCCGCAATATCTCTTTTTATTACCGCAGCTGCATAGCGACCCTGTTGAATGGCAACAGGAGCAATACCAGGAAGAGACTGCCCTTGCTTGTCTAAAAAACAAGCTGCATCGCCAATAACAAAGACATTTTTATGGTCCGGGATAGTCAAATCGGCATTTACCCTGGCCCGTCCCTGCCTATCGAGCGGAGTATTGAGAGAGGTAAGTAAGCAGGAGGCCTGATTGCCGGCCGCCCAAATAACCGTAGAGGCATACAGAAAATCCCCTTCTATTTGGACACCTTCCTCTGTGATATTGGTAACCTTCGAATGTAAAACCACATCGACGCGTAAATCCTTTAAATATTGATGAGCTTTTTCTGCCAGCTTACGAGGATACCCTGGCAGCAACTGATCTGCCCCTTCAATTAAATAAATTTTTGAATTCGCAGGATTGAGGCGACGAAAGTTTTTATACAAAGTGTTATGAGCAAATTCGGCGATAGAACCGGCCATTTCGACACCGGTAGGCCCCCCGCCGACAATGACAAAGCGCAAATACCAGTTCATTAATTCAAGATCATCACACTTTTCCGCTTTTTCAAAGCTAAGCAACATTTTCTCCCGAATCCCAATGGCATCGGAAATGGTTTTAAGCCCCGGGGCATTTGGTTTCCACTCATCGTGGCCAAAATAGGATTGTTTAGCACCGCAAGCCACGATCAGGTAATCATAGGGATAAGTTTTTCCACCGCTTAACTGGACTGTTTTTTCTGCAGTATTTATATGCTCTACTTCCCCCATAATGACTTCAGCATTGGTTTGATCACGCAAAATTTCCCGGATAGGAAAGGCTATATTGCCAATCGACAGGGCTGCCGTTGCCACCTGATAGAGGAGAGGCTGAAAAACATGATGGTTTACACGGTCTATTAAAAGAATATCGACTGGGGCATGTTTCAGGGCTCTTGCGGCATTGATCCCCCCAAACCCCCCTCCTATAATGATCACTTTGACCATAAAGCACCTCTTTCTCACCTTTATAGAGCGAAAGAGATTATTGCGGCAAGTTCGAAGACGCTTCAATCAAGACACTGACGCGCCTGACTGTCTGAAAGCCAAATCTGCTGTTCGATAAGGGTTTTATACTGCAAGGTTGCAATACTTTCGTCAATGGGATCGAGTTCTTTCGGAATGTAAAGATATCCGATGAAGGGGATGCCGCGTGCTTCAAGCGCCTTTTCCACGCCATCGAGATTCTTCTTTCCATCATCGATAAGAATAGCCAGGTCCGGATTTTGTCCAAGCCAATCTAAATATAAAGAGAGGATAATCCCTTTGTTGTCTTTGTCCTTTTTATAAAAATCGCCGCAATAGAGGATCCCCTTTTCAAAAGATGCCGGAACAAATCCCTCTTCAACAGGAAACACAATTTCTTTTTCTGCTTTGAAGCTTATTCCTAAAGATTCCAGTTGATGAGAACGCCAGTCAGGGACAGATTTCACAATGCCTGCCTGGTCCATTGCAAAGGCAGTAAATCCAATGGCAGGAATTGCATTTTCATTTAACCGATCGATCAGCTCCGGGCCGGATGGGTCCATGAGTTGAAATTTCGCATTCATCCAGGCAATCGTGTCCTCTTCTGGAGTCCATGCTCTTTCCCCTTCGGGCTTCCATCCCTGCCGCCAATTTTGCATCAAAGCATCTTTTGGATAGATCAACACATCGTCAATGTCAAACATCACAAGTGTTTTTGGTGATAATTCCTGCATGGAGATCTCATCGAACGAAGAGATTGTCCGAATCTCAGAAAAAATAAAGGTGGTTGTAAATAAGGTGCAGAGCAACATCAAGAACATACCACGGATTTTCCAGCCCATAAAAAAATTTTTTCCTTAACTTTGAATTATTGTTATAAAGTTTAATCAAATGCCACTAAGTATACATAAACTTTTCATTTTAATCAAGTTAAGTTAATAAGAAAATTATGTTTGATCGGATGACCGGACATTAAAAGCAATTTTTGAATCACGTTCGGTATAAGTAGTCTCTGTAAACATAGGGGGTAGCGGCTCTCATCTGCTTTGTCCGTTTCCCATACTTAAGTGTTTTGTCTGGTTACTTTGTTTGATAAAAGGAAAGGTCGATAAGGTAGCCAGCCCCTCGGCTCCCTACAAAAAAAGCTTTACTCAAAGAGTCCCTTTTCTATACTATTTAGTTTTTAATAAATCGCGGCTGCGGGACATCATTGGTCACGAAGATTTGCACAGCTGCTGAACTGATTATTTACACATAATAGCTTATGAAGACGTTTCTATTACTTTTCACTCTCTTACATATTTGCTTCCAAACTATCGCAGCTCAAAACAGCCATTCACTAAGCGATGTTTTAGCTCTCACAGTATTAAATAACCCGGAACTCGACGCCTTCAATTATGACTTAAGAGCTGCAGATGCCGGCCTTCTGCAGGCAGGCATTCTCCCTAATCCCGAACTATCTGTAGAGCTGGAGAATATCGATTCCCCAAGATACATACAGACCACTTTTTTGCTCAGCCAGCTGATCGAACTTGGTGGAAAGCGTAAAGCGCGCGAACAACTGGCCAAATGTGAACGAAGTAAGATTGCTTTGGACTATGAGG
>JABDCW010000046.1 GCA_013287905.1 Chlamydiota bacterium
TACCATTTTCACTTGCCTTTTAGGGTTATTTACTTTAATAATACACTCAAAGTATTATCCAACGTAAAATAACCTGAAAGGCAATTTCATGCGGATCTCGAAACGCTCCCACAAGAAAGAACTGATCGATCTTGGGGACGATCACTACACGAAAGAGGAATACCAAGATTGCCTCAACCAACTGGACCGGATCAACCGCTTTCTTGGCGGAGACCGTGCAACGTACAGATCATTTGACCTGATAAAAACACCTCCCTTATCCATCCTGGATGTGGGCTGCGGGGGGGGGTTATTTACATTAAAGCTGGCCAAACGATACCCTTTCGCAAAAGTTATTGGAATAGACATATCACGAGACGCTATAGAAATAGCGAAAGCAAATCTGCACAATACTTCCTTACCCCCTTCCAATGTAGAATTTCATGTTCCTTCTTCGCCTGAGCTAGCTTATCCTGAAAAGAGTTTTGATATCATCACAAGCACACTTGTGTGCCATCACTTGGATGACGATCAGCTTATCTCTTTTCTTAAAAATGGGGTTTCTATTGCCAGAAAGGCCGTCATTATCAACGATCTTCACCGCCACCCTTTAGCTACTTGCGGATATGCTCTTGCGGCACCTTTGTTTTTTAGAAACCGCCTCGTCATTCATGACGGTTTTCTTTCGATTAAACGGGGGTTTACCCGCAAAGACTGGATGGCCTATTTATCTGCTGCCGGGATACCGGCGGAAAAAGTGCAGATTCACTGGAACTGGGCCTTTCGATGGACGGTAACGATCCATGTCTAGTGAAGTTTTGCATTATGAACATGTCATTATAGGCGGCGGCATTGCGGGGCTGTCAGCGGCAATCAGGCTTACAGAACTTGGCGCTATCCCCCTGGTCATCGAATCGGGAAATTATCCCTCCCAGAAAATTTGCGGAGAATTCTTTTCCCCTGAATGCGTAAAATTTCTTAAAAATTGGAATGTCCATCCACTGGAAATTACACAGGCAAGGTTTCATCTATTATCGGAAAGTTTGCATTTTAAGTTGCCATTTCCGGCCGGCTCCCTTTCCCATTTTGTTGGAGATCTTCAGTTGAAAATGCTGGCAGAGAAAAGGGGAGCTACGGTTCTGGTCGATACCAAGGTCTTAAAAGTCAAGCCCAGAGCGCCGCTTCACGAGATCGAGCTGTCAAATGGGTCTATAGTCCGCAGTGTAAATTTGATTATTGCGACAGGACGCATTCCTGATTATGATTTAGCTCTTAAGATGCGTTATGCCGGCATTAAAGCAAATTTTTCCGGTCCGCCGATACAAAACGCACTGGAGATGTTTGTATCGGATGGCGCATATGTGGGGATCTCTCCTGTAGGCGATGGGCAATATAACGTTGCTTGCCTTGCCGACATCAGGCTGCTTACCCAAATGGGGTCAGCGGAGGCCGCGATGCAGAAGGTGATTGCCAGACATCCATTATTGGAAAAGGTTCTTGGCAACCTTACGTGTCTGTTAAATGGATGGATGAGCACTGTATTACCTGAGTTCGGCATCAGAAAAACCCCTTCATGGCCTAATGTGTACTTTATCGGCGATGCAGCCGGCACAATTCCGCCCATTACCGGACAGGGGTTGTCGATGGGGATGCAGAGCGGGATCATGGCAGCTGAGTATGCCTCGTACAGGAACGCCAAAGGTTTTAAAGCGGCGTGGAGGAAAAAATTTGCCTCATCGATCTATTGGGGAAAACTCCTCCATCATGCGGCAATGCGGCCAAAATTATGTGTACCGGTGATCAAGCTGGCAAAGCATTACCCATTATTTGCCCGTGGAATTTATCGGTTGACGAGATGACCAGTTATATTTTAAGTGTAGCTACAGCTGTCCCTCCCTTTGTTATTTCGCAGCAAGAAGCGATGGAGAAGATGTTTAGGCTCTTTTCTTTCAATGAAGAGGAGAAAAAAACGGTGCGAAATTTGTACCGGAATTCAGGGATCAATAAGCGTCACCTGATCATACCCGATTTTACCCATCCTGATGGCGGCGGAAATTTCTTTGGGAAAGATTATCCGGCAGCGATCCCTGGTATGCGCAAAAGAAACGATCTGTACAAGACAAAAGCCTTAGAGCTGGCCCATCAGGCAGCAAAAAAAACTCTTTGCTCATGGGATGGGGATCCGTCTGCAATCACCCATGTGATCTCTGTTTCCTGTACGGGGGTTGTGGCCCCCGGAATTGAATTTTCTTTAGTGCAATTGTTATCGCTATCAAGAACAGTTTGCCGGTTGGGAATTAATTTCATGGGGTGTTTTGGCGCTTTTAAAGGGTTGGAGATGGCAGCGGCTATTGCAAGATCTAATCCCAAGGCGCGCATTTTGGTAGTATGTACAGAACTTTGCTCGCTTCACCTTCAGCACGATATCAATTCCGATAATCTCATCGCGAACTCCATTTTTGCCGATGGAGCTGCCGCTGTCGTCGTCGGGGGTAATATACAGCCGAAAGAAAATCCACTTTGGAAAATCATCAAAAACAGCTCTCTTGCTTTGGAAAACACATACGATCAGATGGCATGGGAAGCAGGCGATCATGGGTTTTTTATGAAGCTTTCTCAGTTTGTGCCGCTCAATATAGCCAAGTACATTCAAAATTTCTCCAAAAGTTTACTGGAGTCCTATACGACAAGTTCCGATTGTCATTGGGCAATTCATCCCGGAGGCAAGGCGATACTGAAAGTGATCGAAAAAAAACTGGCTTTGAAAAAATGGCAGACAAAGAACTCCTGGGAAGTTTTAGAGAATTATGGAAACATGTCGAGTGCGACTTTTCTTTTTGTCCTGGACCGTTTGAAGGAGGAAAAGTCTGGTAATGGATGGTGTGCGGGGATTGGGTTTGGCCCGGGTCTTTCCGTCGAGGGCCTTTTGCTCAAAAAAGCTTAAGCTAAGTTTACCGCAGAGCCAAATATTCAACGCAAAGGCGCAAAGACGCAAAGATAATAAACAGCTTTCAAGGATATACTTCACAGACATGATCAACGATTCTAACGATATAACGATAAAAACGATAAAGACTGTATATAAGGAAATTTAAAGCTTGATTTGACCCATTCACTTTTATCGGGTAACCCGATAAAAGTGAGACGCTTTAAGCCGCTACTTGAAAGGCGAGCTAAAGAGATTTAAAGCGTTCTGAAATCGCCTTTTAAGTAGCGGCTTAACTTAAGAAACGTTAGAAGCCAATTCTTGAACCTGTTTTTATCTTTGCGTCTTTGCGCCTTTGCGTTGAATGTTTTGCTGGCCCTGAGTAATCTAAGACTTTTGCAATTGTCTCATGTCGTCCATTGCCCATAAAGCAAAAAAGGCTCTGAATTTCCAGAGCTCTTTCTCTTATGCGCTGTACTTATGGCTTAAACGGCCGAGTGCCAAAGCGCCAAGCAAAAGTCCCAGATCCCTCAGAGCAACATCATAAAATTGATGAAGCATGAGCAGATTCACAATGATGGCTAATAACCATAGGACAACAATATAGGCAAAAACTTGAGGTTTTACCCATACGCCTATCCCGGCGATGATCTCAACGACACCAACAACCAGCATCGTCATATGCGCATTTCCAAAAACATCAAAAGCTGGAGAGAGATATTGTGTCCAATTGGTCAAAAAATTAAGAAATTTATCCAGCCCTGCAATAATGGGAGCGACAGTGAAAGCAAAGCGTAAAATTTGATACGCCTGATAGCTGTATCCTTTATGCTCATTTACCTGACGAGAAGTCTCATTTTGAATCGTCATATAAAATCTCCTTAAATAAAATAATTTACATCTTTATTTTCACTGTATTAATAAATGGATAAAATGTAAATAATTTATTTAAAGAGTCTTGAGCATCGATAGTACTTCGCGCAGCTGTTTTTCAGATTGCTCAAGAGCACCTCGCTGTTTTTCGACCAGCTGCTTGGGCGCATTGCTGACGAAACTTTCGTTCGACAATTGGGTATTGATCTTCCCGATTTGCACCTCCAGCCTCTCCCGCTCCTTATCGAGTCGGACTTTCTCCTGTTTCATCAGCTCTTCAGGAAGAGGGATGATGACTTTAATGCCGTCGACCAACTGTTCGCTTGCGCATCCCAATTTCGGTTCCACATGATGGATGTGGACGCCGCTCGTTTTTACCAGGGCAGTAATGATCTTCTGATGTTTACTAATAAGCTGCAAATCATTGCTATCGGGTGATCCCACAATGTGAATAGCGGCCGCATCTTTTGGTTGCAGCTTCATCTCGCCGCGGATATTGCGTATGGCATAGACAATTTTCTCCAAAGTATGAAAATCGTTTTCCACTGTTTCGTCGATATCTGATTCCCGTATAATTTTTGGGTAGGGGGCTACAATGCAGGCAGGGGACTGTAATGCTTCGATCATTTCAGCCGTATAGGGATCGGTTTTTTCCGTTGGACGAACCCCATCGAAACGGGTAATCAATAGCTGGAACAGCTCTTCGCTGATAAAGGGCGCCATGGGATGGATAAGCCGTATTGCCTGGCATAAGATCATTGTCAGGAGCTTTTGTTTGTTCTTCCGCAAATGTTTTGCGGTTGGATTTTGAATATCGCGGCAAAAAAGGTCCGGCTTTGCAATTTCTACATAGTAGGCGCATAGTTCCTTCCAGTAGAAATCATAGCTTTCCATGGCTGCACGGTCGAACTGGTAGCGCTGTAAATGATCGTTCACACTTCTGATCGTGCGGTTCAGCCTGGACAAGATCCATTTGTCTTCCAAAGTAAATAGTGTTTCATCTATTCCCTCTCCCAGCTCTGCAACGGTAAGAGGGTCATCCCCGTCGAGGTTCATGAAAATAAATCTCGCCCCATTCCATATTTTGTTGGCGAAATTCTTAAATTCCTCGAATTTGCGCAAATCGAGGTCGATCTCTCTGGACTGAGTCGTAATGGCGCACAGTGTCATCCGAACGGCGTCTGTCCCGAAAGTCTCGATAAGGGTGATCGGGTCGATCACATTGCCCTTGGATTTGGACATTTTTTCCCATTTGCAATGGACGTCAGGGGGAAGAGGTTTGCCAAGTTCAAAATCGTATCTTTCCTTTTCGGTAAGATAAGCAATCCCTCCACCTTCCCGGTTACGCCAATACGATTTTCCATAGATCAGTCCATGGAGAAAGACTTCCGGAAAGGGGACTTGCCCCATGGCGTACTCTCCCATTAAAATCATCCTTGCCACCCAAAAAAAGAGAATATCGTGTCCTGTGATCAATGTGGAATTGGGGTAAAATTTTTGCAAATTGAGTGTCTCATTTGGCCATCCCAAGGTAGAAAACGGCCATAGGGCAGCAGAAAACCAGGTATCGAGGACATCTTCATCCCGTATCCAGGAATTTGGGTCTTTTTCCACTTCGGGCGGCACTCCATCGCCGTCATAGCAGATCATCCGGCTTGCGTCATCGACATGAGTCCAAATGGGGATGCGATGCCCCCACCATAATTGCCTGCTGATGCACCAGTCGCGTAAATTGTCGATCCAATGGAAATAAGTATTTTCCCATGATGGGGGGATCAGCTTAACCTGTCCCTTTTCGACCGCTTCCCGTAAGCGTTTGGCAAAGGGCTCCATTTTGATAAACCATTGCTTGGAAATAAATGGCTCGATGACTGCCTTTGACCTGTAGGAGATCCCTACACGGTGTGTATGGGGCTCAAGCTTTACAAAAAGCCCAAGGTTTTTCATCTCTTCGACAACGGCAACACGGGCCTCTTCCATTGTCAACCCTTCAAATTTTCCTCCGTTTTGGTTGATCAGGCCTTCAGGGGTCATGATGTTGATGAAGGCAAGGCCATGGGTCTCTCCCATCTTATAGTCGTTCGGATCATGGGCCGGAGTGACTTTGACCATTCCGGTACCAAATTGCGGGTCAACGTGATAATCGCCAATGACCGGAATTTCCCGGTTGACAATGGGGAGTTTGACTCGTTTGCCAATGAGATGCTGATAGCGGACATCCTTTGGGGAAACAGCGATGGCGGTATCGCCGAGCATTGTTTCCGGGCGCGTTGTGGCGATGTGGACAAATCCGCTTGTGTCGGCTAACGGGTATTTAAAGTGCCAAAGGTAAGAATTGCGCTCTTCATATTCTACCTCATCATCGGCGAGGGCCGTTTGGGTAACGGTATCCCAGTTGACCAGATAGTCGCCCTTATAGATGAGTCCCTGATCGTACATTTTTTTAAACATTTTCCGGACGGCCAGATTGTTGCCTTCATCCATCGTAAACCGGAGTTGAGACCAGTCGCAGGAGCATCCCATGTATTTCAATTGGGAGAGGATATTGCTTTCTTTTTCTTCTTTCCATTGCCATACGTGCTGGAGAAACTCATGGCGGTCGAAATTTTTACGTTTTCTTCCCAGTGTCTGGAAAAGATGTTTCTCGACTACTGTTTGCGTGGCAATGCCTGCATGGTCTGTCCCGGGCATCCACAATGTTTCATGCCCGCACATCCTTTTCCAGCGGATAAGCACATCCTGTAAAGTGTTGACAAGAGCATGGCCGATATGGAGCGAACCTGTCACATTTGGCGGCGGCATGACGATGCAATAAGGGGATTTATCCCTATTTTTGTTTGGCTTAAAATAACCGGACCTTTCCCAAAAGCCATACCACTTTGCATCGATCGTTTTGGCTTCATACGCTTTTGGCATCTCGAGCGCAGCTTCTTTATTTGTCTGTGACATGTCATTTTCCTTGTGATGTTGAAGGGACTAGCGGCTCTTGAGTCAGGCGGTCGATGATGGCGGTGAGCTCTGCAATTTCATGCTCCTTTTTTTCCAGGGTTTGCATTTCATCGTCCATTAAGTCACAAAGTTCAGCCACATAAGCCTGATGCTTTTGTTCCAGTTGTAACAAATATTCCTCCGACTCTTTTTTCCATACCGCTAATTGTTCTTGTGAATAAAACAGATGCTGACGGGCCGTGTCGAGTTGAGTGGACTTTTCATAAAATTGCTCTTTCAATTGATGGTAAAGTCCATTAATGCGATTGAATTCTTTAAGGGTAACTCCGTTTTCAGGCGATATCTCGCAAGAGGGTCCGGTCGTTTTTTGACATTGCTCAAGTTCCGCTTTTAAGTGTTCGGTCTGTTTCTTCAGCTCCATCTTTTCGCTAAGAAGTGCTTCGTGATTCGTTTGGAGGATGGAGTGCTTGGCCATCAGCGCGAGAAGATCTTGTTGCAAGTCTTTGAAATGATTGACTTGAGGTTCGTGCGCGTGATTTTTGGCTTTGAGTTCATTTAGGTCCCTTGTCTGTTCAGCAATTTGTTGGGTATATTCGTCATGTTGCTTTTTATATCCAGCGATCTGTTCGAGGCGGCGTTGGTTTTCTGCGTCTAAAGAACAGCAATGGTCTTCCTGCTCTGCAATTTTTTGGGCATATTCATTTTCACGCTTTTTCCATTGCTCTACGCTGCGGCAGTTTTCGTCCTGCAAAGCGTTAAGCTGCTCTTCCAGCTCCCCAATTTTGTTCGTATACTCTGCGATTTGAGGAAAACTGAGGGGCCCAACTTTTGCATGATTATGCGGATTGGCCTTTCGGCTCTCTATGAGCTCCTTCATGAGCGTTTCATGACGCTCGGAAAGGGTAAGGCACTCACTTTTCATGAGGTCGTGCAATCGGTCGTGATGGGAGATTTGTTCTTTTTGTGAATCGATCAGCTCTTGATTGGCATCGATCAGCCCATTGAGCCGGTTGATTTTTTTTGCCTGCGTTTCGGCCTCAGACTGGATCTGACTTGTCGATTCTTCCAAAAGTAAAACGGTTACAACCAGTGAGGAAAGAATCGAAAAACAAAGAGTTGTCGACAATAAAGTCAGGTGGCCGGGCGATAGCGCGAACGCCGCCGCAACCAAAAGACAAGAAACGATCAGCCCCCGCCATCGCCATTGGCAGCAGAGAAGGAGCCCAAGCGTTCCAATCCCAAGTATTGGCCCGTTGTTTCCAAAGCCCTGCATATTGGCCAAAAGAAATGCGCAACAAAGGAAGAAGGGCCCGATGAATAGTTTACATAAGGGTTGAATATGCATATTCGATATTCTCATTGCCTCTTTTAGGTTTTGGAGATTTTGCCAATAGCTTCTTTTAAAATTCAAACAATTTAAACACAAAGGCACGAAGACTCAAAGGGACAAAGAGAAAATTCAATCCTTAGTGTCTTTGTTTCTTTGTGCCTTTGTGTTTAATATTTTCTTGCCCTTAGTAATCTAAGACTTTTGCAATTGTCTCATGTTGTCCATGTCGGCAGCCAAGTGTTATCCTTTAAAATTCAAACAATTTAAACACAAAGGCACGAAGACTCAAAGGGACAAAGAGAAAATTCAATCCTTAGTGTCTTTGTTTCTTTGTGCCTTTGTGTTTAATATTTTCTTGCCCTTAGTAATCTAAGACTTTTGCAATTGTCTCATGTTGTCCATGTCGGCAGCCAAGTGTTATCCTTTAAAATTCAAACAATTTAAACACAAAGGCACGAAGACTCAAAGGGACAAAGAGAAAATTCAATCCTTAGTGTCTTTGTTTCTTTGTGCCTTTGTGTTTAATATTTTCTTGCCCTTAGTAATCTAAGACTTTTGCAATTGTCTCATGTTGTCCATGTCGGCAGCCAAGTGTTATCCTTGCTTCTTTTTAAGTTTAAGATGATTTAAAAGTCCGGTGCAGGAGTCTTCAATCATATCTAATACGTGCTCAAAACCGGCATCTCCACCATAATAGGGGTCGGGAATTTCCTCATTTGGATAAAAACCGCTAAAGTGGGTGATCAACAATAGTTTTGCTTTATGTTCCGGGGTTAAAGCGTAGCGGTGCAGTTCATTCAAGACCTTATGATCGGCAGCTAAAATCAAATCAAACTCTTCGAGATAACTTTTCTGGACGCATTTGGCTCGGCTTACCAGGGCAACACCCCGTTTTAAAGCAGCTTCCCTCATTCTGGAATCGGGCAATTTTCCGGTATGCCAATCTCCAAGGCCGCAGCTTTCGACGTTAAGTGGAAAGGGAGGGGGCTCTTTTTCTATGAGATGCCGCATGATCCCTTCCGCTGCTGGAGATCTGCAAATATTTCCTAAACAAACAAATAGTATCGATGACATTTAAATATCCATTCAAATAGAAAAATTAGTTTACGTGCCCGTGAGCGTGCCCGTGCCCGAAAAATATTCCGTAGTTTACGTGTCCGTGAGCGTGCCCGTGAGCGTGCCCAAAAAATATTCCGCTTTTGCAATCATTCGGGCACGGGCACGGGCACGCTCACGGGCACGAAAGCAATACTTCACTCACGAGTAAGTTACTGCACATCCGCTGCGCAACGAAACCCATAGGTACTATTGACCGTTCCCGGATTATTGCGGTGGCGGCGCGAGCATCGTAAATCTTCTTTCAAGCTTTTCCAGCAGCCGCCTCTAAGCACCCGGTATACTCCCTGGATCGGCCCTTTCGGGTTTTCCGGTTCCTGCACAGAAACTTCATAATAATTGTACCCATACCAGTCATGGCACCATTCATAGACATTGCCTACCATATCATATAGTCCGATCGCGTTTGGTGCATAGCTCATCGCGCTCGTTGTATCTGAGCTGAAAAAATTCGCTTGCGATTTTTCAATTTCGTCACCGGTAGGGTAGAGAAATCCCTCTTTGCTCCCTCTTGCCGCAGCTTCCCATTCCGCTTCCGTAGGCAGCCGTTTGCCTACCCATTTGGCATAAGCAACAGCCCCATACCATGTAACACCGACGACGGGATGTTTGGCATAACCCGATTCAATACTCAATTTGCCGGCAGCACGTTTGATGCGAGAATCGCGCATGCGGATGATATCCTGATGATTTGTATCTTTTTCTCCACCCATCACATCTAAAAACCGGACAAACTGTTCATTCGTCACGGGGTGGATGTCGATGGCAAAACTGTCGAGCAAAACCTGATGCCTTGGCATCTCATCGCGGTTGCCCTCTTTGCTGCCTCTCACAAAGGCGCCTCCTGCGATGACGATCATATCGGTTAAAAGGGGCTGCGGGTTTTTGATCTCTTTGAACTCGGGGGTGTATTGCTTGACTGTATTATCGATAACCAGGCTTTGCGCCGGGTTTAAATCGGTACCGGGCCTTTCGATCTGTGCAGAGCGGATGATCGGTCTTAACATTTCCGGCCCTTGCACAAGCGGTTTAATTGCCTCTGCCGGGGAGGTAGCCGGCGCTACGCTTTCGCTTATTAAGTGGAAGAATGCATGGTCGGGAATCTGCTGAAGGGGGGGAACTGCAGGTTTTTCGGGAGATTTTATTTCCTTGTTTTCTGTTTCTTTTGGGATAAGGGGGGAAACTTTTGCAGATACAAGACCGCTTGACTGCAGCCTGACGGCATCGAGGGCATCGACGAGGGATTCCGGGCGCTTATTGGGATCGGCGTGCAGGCAAGAGGTTACAAGCTGGTCCCAATCCCAGGTAATTTCGGGTCCGAAAGCCGAGGGCATTTCAAAATAGCCCAAAGGAAATTCTCCGGTCAGTAAATAGTACGTAAGAATGCCAAAAGCATAGACATCCGTTTTTATTGTGACACCTTCCGGCCTGTCTATTTTACGCTGCTCCGGCGCCAGAAACGCAAAATTTTGTAAGAATGACTGGTGCAGGGGAGTGAGCTGCTGGATGGAAAGGGGATTGTTTGGATAGCGTTGCATCTCCATTTTGGGCTGATAGAGCACATCTGCAATTCCTAAAATCTCTGAAACAGTTTTGAATGTTCGCGTAAGAACCGCAGCAGGTCCGATCACTCGCGACAAGCCAAAATCGGAAATAATCAGGTCGATACCGCCCCGGCCTTTGGCAACAAGGATGTTGTTCAGTTTTAAGTTGCGATGGATGATCCCGCCGGAAGTGGTATTTTTATTGTGGGCATAATCGAGCGCCTCTGCCAGCTGTTTTAAGAGGCGAAATAGCGTTTCTTCGGGAAATCTGGAGCCGCGTGACAGCATGTGCTGGTTTAAGTTGGTCGTTTCCCCAAATTCATCGACAACACAGTCGGTAACCAGGAAATATTGTCCTTGCGCTGAGGAAACTGTGTGCGTTTTGACGATATTGGGATGGTCCAATTGCGTCAAAAGGGCAACATCTTCTTCAAACCGCTGGATAAATCCCCGGTCTGAAGCTAATTCCTCAGGAAGGATTTTCAGGACATATTGTCTTTTCATGAACCGGTGCTCAGCTAAATACACCTGACCTAACGACCCTTGCCCAATCTGTTTGATTAATGTATAGTCGCCAAGTGCACGCGATTCGTTCATCATTTTTGTACCTTTTAACTGGTTTTAACGGGTCCGTTTGCAGATTTCTTTAGGAGCAAAGAAATAGGCAATTTCTGTTTTTGCGTTTTCGGCGCTGTCAGAGCCGTGAACGGCGTTTTCTTCGATGCCTGCGGCAAGGTCGGCGCGGATGGTGCCTTTGGCTGCCTTTTTTGGGTCGGTAGCGCCCATCAGGTCGCGATTTTTGGCGACGGCATCATCACCTTCGAGGACAAGCAGAAGGACAGGGCCTGTGATCATGAAGGAGACGAGGTCTCTGAAGAAAGGGCGCTCTTTATGGACGGCATAAAATCCTTCTGCCTCAGATTGTGTCAGATGGGTCATTTTCGCACCCGTGACGATGAGTCCGGCTTTTTCAAAACGGGAAATGATGTTGCCAATATGATTTTTTCCGACTGCGTCTGGTTTAATGATGGATAATGTGCATTCTTTTGCCATAATAATAAGCCCCCATATGTTATGTGTTTGTAGAAAAATACAATTCTATCGCTTAAGAGAATTGGATGACCAGAGAAAAAAGCAAAATTCTCATTTTTTTTGATTTTAGTCAAATTTTTTTATAGGTAGATTTGGTTCGCGCCCGTGCCCGTGCCCGTGCCCGTGCCCGTATTTATTAATCATTTCTGTACTCGTTGAAAAAGGAGAAGATAAAAGATGCGGGCACGGGCACGGGCACGGGCAGGGGCACGGGCAAGGAAATGAATTATGCAAGAAGTCAATTGTGTATAGAGTTTTCGATTGACTTGAATAAGACATTTGGGCATATTTCGAATGAAACACCCATGGATTGTCTAAATAATGGTTTGTCATTAATGAGCAAGACCCGCATAAAAGTTGCACCCTCGATATTGGCCGGCGATTTTGCTCATCTGGCCGACGAGGCAAGGAAGATAGAGGCCGCCGGTGCTGACTGCATTCATGTCGATGTGATGGACGGCCACTTTGTTCCAAACATCACGATAGGTCCGCAGGTGGTATCTGCACTCAATCGTTCGACCGATCTCTTTTTAGACGTGCATCTGATGATTTATAATCCGTTTGACTACATCGAGCGATTTGCCGAGGCCGGGGCCGACAGGATCACCTTCCATTTCGAAGCTACAGAGGAAGTGGAAGAAACATTGCTCTATATTAAACGGTGCAATCTCAAAACCGGCTTAGCCTTTTGTCCTGAGACGTCGATGTCGATGATTCCAAAATATTTGGACAAATGCGATCAGATGTTACTTATGACCGTTCACCCGGGATTTGGCGGCCAATCCTTTATGCCGGAAATGCTGGAAAAAATTCGATTTACAAGAAGTATATGCGATCAGCTTAACATACGCGAAGGGGGAAAGGTCCATCATGAAGGGAGTAAGACCCCTCTTCCTCCCCCATTTGACATTCAGGTCGACGGGGGATTAAATGAGCAAACGTCAAAATTGTGCATTGAGGCCGGAGCCAATGTCATCGTTGCCGGTACCTATCTGTTTTCACAGCCTGATATGGCTGAAGGGATAAAAAAATTACGCCACACAACATAAGAGGGTTTTTAGTTTATGGTCCTTAGCAACAATATCAGCCCAGGGATGGTCCTGTCTATCGGCGGAACCCTATATAAAGTCGAATCCAGCATCAAAGTCACAGTTCCTAAAGGCGCGCCTTTCATTAAGACAAGACTGAAGAGTTTAGAGACAAATGGTACCCTGGAGAAAAGTTTTAAATTAGAGCAGAGCGTCAAAGACGTGACTCCGGCAGAAAGAAGACTGGAATTTCTTTATAACGAAGGGAAAAATTATTTATTTTTAGATATAGGAAATCTCGAGCAAGTGTTAGTTCCCTCTGCGATCGTTGGAGAAAAACTGAATTATTTGCGCGAAGGGGTCGAAGTCAAAGCTTTATTTTATGGAGATGTCATCTTTTCTCTGGAATTGCCTCAATTCCTGGAATTAATGGTGGCAAAAATTGAGGAAGAACAATCCCGCACTGAGGAGTCTACCCATGTTGCGGTTTTGGAAACAGGGGCTCATATTGAAGTACCTTCATTTATCGACGTCGGAGATATCATAAAAGTCGATACGGTCTCTGAAGAATATGTTCAACGAGTTTAAGCGGAGGTTATGTGGAGTTCAAGCAGATTAAAGAATTGATGACCGTAATGGGGCGTACAGGAATAAAAAAACTCTCCATTAAAAAAGAAGATTTCGAGCTGCAGCTCGAGCAGCAATCGGATGAAAAAGTTCATTTCTTATCGGAAAACGGCGTACCGCAGGACTGGCAGGAACAGTCGTTCCGTCGCGCCTCTCTTCCCACCCAGCTAAAAATGGATTTGCCTGCCAGTTTGAGCGCGCCCGTTGCCTCTTCCGATAAGGAAAACGCTCAAGCCGTTGCCGGCGAATACATCACTTCCCCTATGGTAGGTACATTTTACCTGTCCGCGTCTCCGGATGAAGCTCCCTTTGTCAAAGTAGGGGATAAAATCGATAAAAATAGTGTCGTCTGCATCATCGAAGCGATGAAGGTCATGAACGAGATCAAATCTGGAATATCGGGAACAGTTGCTGAAGTGCTTGTCGAAAATGGTCATCCTGTCGAATTTGGAACTAAAATATTTAGATTGATTTAACATGAAAACGATTCACAAGGTCTTAATTGCCAATCGCGGCGAAATCGCCGTCAGGGTCATTCGCGCCTGCCGCGATTTGGGGATATCTACAGTAGCTGTCTATTCGCAGGCAGATGCCGAGGCGCTTCATGTCCTGCATGCTGACGAGGCAATTTGTATTGGGGAGGCGCCATCGGCAAAGTCTTACTTAAGAATTCCCAATATTTTATCTGCCTGTGAAATTACAGGTGCAGATGCCATCCACCCCGGTTACGGTTTTTTGAGTGAAAGCGCCAACTTTGCATCGATCTGCGAAAGCTGCGATCTCAATTTTATCGGTCCTTCTCCTAAAACGATTGCTCTGCTTGGCGACAAGGCCAAAGCAAAAGCAACAGCAAAGAGCGCCGGATGCCCGGTGATCCCGGGATCTGATGGAGTGATCTCCGATTCCAAACAGGCCCTTAAAGAAGCCATTTCCCTTGGGTTTCCTGTCTTTATTAAGGCAGTGGCAGGGGGAGGAGGCAAAGGGATCCGCATTGCCCATGATGAAGAGGAATTTGTTAAATTTTTTATGGGGGCAAGAGCTGAGGCGGAAGCGAGTTTCGGTAATCCGGAAGTCTACCTGGAAAAGATGATCGTCAACCCGAGGCACATCGAAGTGCAGGTGTTGGGAGATAAGCATGGCCATTATGTTCATTTAGGAGAACGGGATTGTACCATACAGCGCCGCCGTCAGAAATTGATCGAAGAGGCGCCAAGCCCTATTTTAACGGCAAGACTTCGCGAGAAGATCGGACAGGCGGCTGTCGATATTGTAAAAAAAGCAAAGTATTATTCTGCAGGGACCGTTGAGTTCCTTTTAGACAGCCGGCATAACTTTTATTTCATGGAAGTGAACACCCGCATTCAGGTGGAGCATACCGTCACTGAAGAGTTGACAGGTATCGATCTCGTACGCGAGCAGCTGCGGATTGCGATGGGCCATCCATTGGAATTTAGTCAAAGGGATATTTCTTTTGACGGCCATGTGATGCAGTTCCGTATCAATGCCGAAAACCCTGCGGAAAAGTTTGCGCCCTCGCCAGGGCGTCTGGAGTACTATTTGCCCCCGGGAGGGCCGCATGTCAGAGTCGATAGCGCCTGCTATTCCGGTTATCAAATCCCTCCCAATTACGATTCAATGATCGCCAAACTCATCGTCAAGGGCAAAGACAGGCTTGAAGTCATTGCCAATGCGAAGAGAGCTTTGAGTGAATTCCACATTGGGGGCGTGCACTCGACGATTCCTTTCCATCTTCATATGCTGGAAGATCAGCATTTTATCGAATCAAAATACGATCTTACCTATATCGATCAACTGATTGCCGAAGGGGCCCAGTTTCAGCCCGATTTATATTAAGGTAGCCAGGGCGTCTCGCCCTGCCTAAGGTAACCAGGGTGTCTCGCCCTGCCTAAGGTAACCAGGGCGTCTCGCCCTGCCTAAGGTAACCAGGGCGTCTCGCCCTGCCCAGGGTAGCCAGGGCGTCCCGCCCTGCCCAGGGTAGCCAGGGCGTCCCGCCCTAGCTGCTCGCATTTAATAAAAGATCTCTGGCTTGCAAATACCAGGGCGAGACGCCCTGGTTACCTTAGGCAGGGCGAGACGCCCA
>JABDCW010000047.1 GCA_013287905.1 Chlamydiota bacterium
TATTACAACCAGGGCTACAGTCAGTCGGGACAGTATCAACAATATGATCAACCAAGCTTTAGCGTATCTGGTTATGACAACCAAGGCCACAGCCAGCCGGTACAATATCAACAGTCTTATTCACAACCGGACCAATCGGGAAACCATCAGGAAAAAAACAACAATCAAATGCGCCCCAATGATAATCAAATGCGCTCAAATGATTGGAACATGACTTCTGACAATGCAAATCCAAAGCCAAAGACCAGTCCGTCCTACGCAGAGTCAAAAGAAGCGCAAAAGTATCCTCAAGACAGATATCAGACAGACGCCGATCGCCAACTGAATGCAAGGATCCGGGGAAAGATCACCGGGTGGTTAAGCGATGAATATAAAAATGTCTCGCTGAACACAGCTAACGGAGTAGTTACCGTCAATGGTTCAGTTGATTCTGAAGAGGCAAATCGCAAGCTGACGGAAGAGGTCCGTAAAATTGACGGGGTAAAATCGGTCAATAACATGGCAAGAGTGGTTAAAAAACAGTAAATTATTAGCGCTAAAAAACATTTAACTGGACTTTAACAACTGTCTCATAAGGACATTAAGAGGCGATCGCCTCTTAATGTCCTTTTTTTTATTAACTGTCATAGCTGGAATCGATTAGGATGCCATCTGCATTATTGACCGGTTCGATTGTCAATTCCTTTATGTCGAGCTTTTTCATCATTCCCAAGACAAGAATAAGGTTAGACAGCTTAACATCTGCGAATTGTCCACCCAATTGTTTATCATCCTGACCAATTAAGGAGTGAATGGTGTTGTGTAAAGATTCCTGGGTAATCACTTTATTTCCCACAGCGCTCTTTACCCCAAATTGGAACAAGCTGCCTACTGCAAAAATCGAGGAAGTGTTTTCTTTGATCTTTTGCTGAATGTCCGGGCTGACATCAAAAGCGGCTAATTCTGCATGTTGCATTGCTAAAGAAGCATGTTCTAAAGAAATGGGATTTGGGCTTTTTGTGATAGAGAGGGTATGGCCTTGAATGTGTCCAATGATGTGATCGCGGAAGGGAATGGAAGCCATCGTGCCTTCATATACGATAAATTCATTATTATGATCTTTTGCAGTCAATTGCAAACTTCCCCCTCCAATATCCCAAACCACTGACCGTGCGGCGTCTGCTTTTTCATTGGCTGCCATGAGTCCGTTAAAGCCAAGGACCCCTTCTTGCTTTTGCGAGATCACTTTGACGTCGATTCCGGTTTGCTTCCTGATTTTATCGACTAAGGCAGGTGCATTTTTCGCTTGACGAAAGGCAGCTGTTGCGACTGCTGCAATTCTTTTTGCACAGTGTTGATTCGCTTTTTCCTTGAGAGTTTGAATAGCTTCAATCCCTTGTTCGACAATCTCTTGAGGAAATGTATTATCAGGGGAATCTGCGAGACTGGACTGATAAGCGACAGGAAGTTCATCTTCGAACACAATTCGGGTAATTTTATGTGTTTTCGTATTGACTTCAGCAACTTTAAGTTTCGTTGCACCAGAGCCAATGTCGATGGCAGCTCTAACTTCTGTCGGGGATACAGCATTCGATTCTGTTTTTTCATTGATATTGGATAAACCTTTAAATAAAATAATAATAAACAATACAGTTAGCATTATTTTTTGTTTTTTACTTTTAAACATTAAATTCTCCTTTTTTTGGAGAATTATACATTAAATATCTGTTTAATTGCAATTAATTATTAGTAAATTGTTTATAATTTTATTAATTAATATTAAAGGTTTAATTAAACACAAAGACACAAAGTCACCAAGGCACTAAGAGGAAGGCCTTTTTGCATAATTCGAGTATGAGCATAAAACGTTAACGATCAATTATTTACCGCAGAGAGCGCAGAGTACGCAGAGGAAGATAAAAAATGAGTACATCCTTTACGGAATATCCAGAGCAATGGGGCAATTTTTATTCCCTCTCTGCGTACCCTGCGATCTCTGCGGTTAAATTATTAATAATCAACTAGATAATACTAAATATAATTATGCAATAAGGCTTAAGAGGAGGGGGTATGAAGGCAAAATTTCTTTGTTTCTTTGAGACTTCGTGCCTTTGTGTTGAATTTATTATAGATAACGTTTAAAAGGTCTTTGCTTAACACGGTAACCTAAGGCTCAACCTCCCTGGTTGCCCGAAAATTGAATTGTTTTTTTTTCCAGGGAGTGAAAAACTGCAAAAGGGAGAAACCACAAATGTTAATGACTGCGATGCAAATTGCCACCATATTGACCTGGGCTCTTATCGTCTTATGGATGCTTAAATACAGTATCCAACATATGGCTTCGATGAAAATTTCTTCGCATCATTTATTGGGAAATTTTAAACAAAAGATATGGATGACAATAGGGCTTGGATGTTTCTTTTCTTCCCTATATATTGCTCTTGTTTATTTGGGATCGAAAATTGATTTATCTGAAGCAGCGCAAAAAAAACTTTTTTTTGCCATTTATCAGAATCCGGTTGATTTTGTCTATATCGGACTTGTCCTCTTTGTCTGCATATCCATTTTGATATGTGTCGTACGAGAAATCATCAAATATCTCTATCATATTTTTGACAGAAAAAAATAATTTTTTATACCAGATGTTCCTCGAGTAATTTTTTTAAATCTTCGGGAATGGGGATCGCTTTACGGTGCGTTGTATTTAAAGTGACATGAACGGTTTTTGCTCTCCCGACATGAACTTTATCCTGATTATATATTTCATACAGTACTGTAAAGGAACTTGTTCCGATATGGGAGACCGTGACATGAATTTCTAATTTATCCCCGACAAAGACAGGGGCAAAATAATCGCTTTCCGCATGGGCGATGACGAAAATGAAGTGATCCTTTTTGAAAATTTGATGAAAAGTATACCCGGTATTGTCTAAAAAATCCTCTAAGGCATCCTGCGCGAACCGAAACACTCGCGGGAAATATAAAATGCCGGCCATATCCGTATCGTGCATTCTCACCTGGTTGTATGCGATATACATTGAATCCATCCTATGTAAAGCAAATGTACCTTCCAATTTATACAAGCAGGAATTTAAATGTAACGAAAAAATATTTTTGAATCTGTCCTATTTGTAAATTTAATTATAAATAATAAATTTATTGAAGTTAATTATGTTTGTTTGTTATAATTGCAATTTTATAAATAATAACAAATGGTTTATTAATTATGTTTCAGATTACTCATCCCACGGCCGCTGCGGCCCGTCTCATTGAGAATTTGTTAATAAAAAGAAAAAAAGTACACAACATCATAGGGAAAACCTCATTATTTTTGACTGCAAAAGTAGTTGCCAGTACGGTTTTTCCCATTTTCATTACCCTTGAGCTGCTTCTAAAGAGAATCCCTAAGTGTGCGATCGCTCTTGCTTCCTGCAAAAAAAATAAAGAGAAACTCGAGAATCAGTTAAGCAAGGTAGCCTCATTTGCTTTAGGGTTAGTGTTGTCAATTCCTCTAGGCATCATGCATGATTCTGACTCTGTTTCGTCTTTGTTTCTGAAGCGGCGCACAAAACCAAATGAGATCCGGCCGTTTGGGGTAGAAAATGAATATGGAACGGTGCTGAAAGAGAACATCCTCTACCCTAAAAATCATGAAGAGGTGAGTCAAGCAATCGCAAAAGCGCGAAATGAGAAAAAAACAATCTCCATCATCGGTGCGGGGATGAGCCAGGGCACTCAGACAATTCCGGATGAAAATGGGCTTGTCATCCACACCAAACATCTCAATTCCATTGCGTTTAATGATGATGGCACGGTGACGGCAGGTTCAGGAGCCAGCTGGGAAGATATTTTGGTCGAAGCAAATAAACGGGGACAATCGTTAGGCGTCAAGCAGGCTTCTGACATTTTTTCCATCGGCGGATCGATTGGAATCAATTGCCATGGCTGGGCCCACCAGCTCGGATCTCTATCCAGGTCTTCTACAATTGAGTCGGTTGATGTTATCGATGCTTCGGGCAAGTTGTCGACACTTAAAAAAGATGACCCTCTCTTTAAATGCGTGTTTGGGACACTTGGGTATTTTGGGGTGGTTGTCAGCGCAAAAATCCGGTTGCCCAGGAACGAACAATTAAAGGAGCATTCGCACACTTTTCCGGTGGAAAAGTTTTTTGAAGGCTACAATCCCCTTAAAACAAGGGAAGATGTCCCTTTATTTGGAGGAAGGCTAAATCTGGACAGCATTAAACGCAATCCGCTTTCAGAAGTGGTGATGGTCCAATACGATCGTCAACCATCAGAAACGGGACCCGTTGTCACTCCAGACTTTCAGCGTGAATCGAAATATGGACACCGGATCCAACGGATCGGGTTAAATCTGTTTAGTCATCTTACCGATTTTTCTGCTAAACTTATGTTGGCAAGCTTTTGGAAAGGGGAGAAAAAGCAGATGGACAAGGGAAGAACAATCACCCGAAATGAAGCCATCCATCCGGAGCTTAAAGCTTTTATGAAATTGCATGCCTCTAACCTGCACACTCAATGGCTTCAGGAATATTTTGTTACGGAAAAAGAACTGGCGCCCTTCCTTCAATTTTTGGGAGCCACCCTTAAAAAGAACAAGGTACGTCTCACAAACGCAACTATCCGTCCGACGCCAAAAGATGAATTTTCGATTCTGCCCTATGCAGAACAGGACCGTTATGCTATTGTAATCTGTTTTAAACAGACTAAGACAGTCAAAGCGATAGCAAAAACAAGAAAATGGATCAATGAAGTGACAGAAGAGCTGTTAAAGAGAAATGGACGATTTTATCAGGCCTATATGCCATTTGCTACAAAAGAGCAATTTGAACGAAGTTATGGAAAAGAGACGCTGGAGCGTTTGCGCGAGCTTAAAAAACAATACGATCCTGACGGAATTTTCTGCAGTAAGCATACCAAAAAATATTATACATAAGGAAAATCATGAGCATACAAACCACCCATACCAGTCTTTATCCAAATTTAAGAGAGGAGGAGCCCTCTTTATTGCAGGCGTCAAAGGGCCAAAATGCGAGTACAGAAAAAACATGGAGCGTATCTTCTGAAAACTCATCCCGGTTTCGGGAGTTTTTTACTCCCAAAGACCCAGCCGTCAAAGAGAAGAATGTAAAGAACTTTACCGGATTTTTAGACAACGTCTTTATGCAGCTCGACAGCAAAAAGTTTTTTGCGTTGATGGAAAATATATTGAAAGACCAGTCATTGACAGATGAGCAGATCTATCAAAAATTGCAAGGGCGAATAGGTGAAGCGAAACATAGCACTTTTCATTCCGGCATCACCAATTGCTTTTCTGCCAGGTTACGATCTTTACGCACCTTTAAAAAAGATATTTCGTTTCAGGTGAAAACATTGATGGGCAAAGATAAAAAAATCAACGGCTATGTCGAAATCGGTTATCCGGGACGGATGGTCCGTCCTCTTAAAAAGCATATAAAAATCGATGGGAAAATTTATGTGGTCAACGACAAGGAATCATTGGCCGATTTGTTGCAATCAGGTTTTCCAAGGCCCTATCACAAATTTGTTCCCTTGAATAATTTCGATCTTTCCAAGGGTACAACAATTTCCGATTCCAGCGTTGATATGGTCAGCTGTCTGATCGGGTTGCATCATATTTCGGAAGATCAGCTCGATCCCTTTGTGGAATCTTTGCGACGCATCTTAAGAACAGGCGGATCATTTATTTTAATGGACCATGACGCTAAAAATGACGATTTGGTGAAATTAGCACATATCATTCACAGCACATTCAATGCGGCTACAGGTGTCCCATTCAAAGGCGAAAGATTTTGGGATGAAAAAACGGAAATTCGGCGTTTTAACAGTCTGGACCATTGGGAGGCTGTTTTAAAGAAACATGGGTTTGAACGTACCGGTGGACAAGCAATGGTTCGCGAAGGGGATACGACATTAAATACGACGATGCGCTACATCAAAAAACCACGAACGGAAAAAGAACATGAGGAGGATATTGTCAACTCTTCTCCTAGCTACAAAAGGAAGAGGGCTCAGCATCAAACGTATTTAACAGCCGTTGAGTGGCATAATGTGCGGCAAGCACAAGGGTATGGAAAATTTATTACAAACAATCATTTCTACCATTTTCCTTACTTTAAGGAGCTGAAATCATCCTTGCATGTATTCAAACAGTCATGGAAGGCTGCGCGACAAACAAGCAGTTTTAGACAGGTGGCCTTTTCCGAGTATAACTTGATGAATCTCTTTATTACGACAACTGCGATTGCGGAAAACTTTATGAAGGGTCTGTTATCGATGCCAATTGCATTGTTTGCAAAAAAGGGGCAGCCGACCAATGATTTAGAAAAATATTACAGCGATGTGTTCGTCAGATATGGTGAGTTTTTGAAATCAACCCCTTCTTATGACTTCCCTTTCTTAACCGAAGTAAAAAAGACATGGCAGAAAGTTGGGGAGTCCTGGAATAAACCTGGACAATCCAGGTTAAAAAGTCTTCTCATGGCATTTGCAATGACGTTTGAGTTTTTCTCTCGTTGGCTTGTGATGAAACCCATCGCCATGGCTTATCATACAGATGCCGTTAAAGATCCTTTGACCATTCACATGACAGTCAAAGTTCCGGCAGGTGATTACAACTTAGTCCTGTCTGCCGTGAATAAGGACATTAAGGTTATCGGGGAGCCTCAAGGTGGTCTTTTGCACTTGGAAGTGCCTCGCTATATGCCTTTTACACAAATCGTCAAAGAGTTTGCCAGACAAGGAATTTCTCCTCTTAACATTGCCGGATTTAAAAAAATGCAGATCGATGTATGGCAAAAAAGAGATAAAGCAAATCCTGTGTTAAATGATGCACAAGCTAAAGTATTGTATGAAGCAGGCGATCCGAGTTCCCCTGAACATAAGTATTTGGCTATAGAAGTAGATGTGGAATCATTAAATGAAGTTGTCAATGACTTAGCAAAGAGCGGGCACGAAATCGAGTATGTGCACGATTTTTAATTAACTTATCTTACGCAAAGGGCCGGCCCGTGCCTAGGCCGCCCTGCTATTATCCATAAGTCTAATAGCAATTCAACGCAGAGACGCTGAGGCGCGAAGACGCAGAGAAAAACATAAATAACAGTAAAAAAAATAATAATAGATTATTCTTGTTTTTTGATATCTTGCCTAACCTGTTATCTTGTTATAATTCTTTTTATTGATTGAACTTTAGTAAACAAGTTTTTTAAATTTTTTCTCGTCTCCGCGCCTTTGCGTCTTTGCGCCTCTGCGTTTATCCATTGACATCGCTTTGTAGGGCAATTAACCTAATAATGCGACCTGGCATTAAAGGCTCTTGCGAGCGTCCCTCCATCGACGTAATCGAGGGAGCTGCCCATGGGCAGACCAAATGCGAGACGCGAGATTTTGATGTTGAGAGGACTTAAAAGGGATTTAAGATAGAGTGAAGTGGCATCTCCCTCAAGAGTTGAGTCGAGAGCAATAATTACTTCTTTAATCTCGTGGAGTTGAATTCTCTCTAACAGTTTTTCAATGTGTAAGCGATCGGGGCCGATGCCATCCATGGGAGACAGAAGTGTCCCAAGAACGTGGTAGAGTCCCTGATATTCGTTTGTCGCCCCAATAGAAAAAACATCCTTCGCCTTTGCTACTACACAAATTGAGTGAGCTTTTTCATTTGTCTTGCAAAATCGGCAAGATTCTTCGGTCAGGCAGCCGCAATGGGGGCAATGATGCATTTGTGCAGGAACAGCTTCGATGATTTTGGCCATTTCGCGCAAACGATTTTCCGGCCAGGAGATCATTTCAAAGGCAAACCTCTCAGCGCTTTTAGAGCCGACGCCGGGAAGTTTCTTCAACACATCGATAAGTTTTAACAGATGGTTTGGATATTTTGCCGGATTAATCATGCCATCCCCCTTTTTCTAAAAATTCTTCGTAGGTACCAAGATGCAGTTCCTGACGGTCTTCGTGACAAATAATGATTTTATGCAACATCATGCGCTTTAAGATTAGCTCGCTGTGTGTCACCATGATGACAGAACCGGAAAAGTCTTCGATCGCATCGATCAGGGCCTCTATCGATTCCATATCGAGATGGTGGGTCGGTTCATCGAGCAAAAGCAAGTTGCAAGGGGCGGCTATGATCTTTCCAAGGAGGACCCGGCTTTTTTCCCCACCTGAGAGGACCGAATTCAATTTATTGGACTTATCGCCGCTGAACATCATTAAACCGCAGATCCCTTTGATTTGCGTGCGGTTTAAAGCTGGATTTGCCGCTGCGATCTCTTCTTCTATAGTGTTTTTGGGGTGGAGCCGATCGATGTTTGTCTGTCCAAAATACCCGATTTTTGTATTTTCAGATAGTTTTACCGTTCCTTCGTTTGGCGGGAGATCTCCAGCCAAAAGACGCAAGATTGTCGATTTTCCCCGTCCATTCTTCCCGATGATCGCAATGCGCTCTCCCTTCTCCACCTCAAGCGTCAGACGCTCAATCAAATGGCGTCCCGGTTGGGGACGATAGGAGAAAGAGAGTTTATGGGCTTCCAACATTTTCTTTCCGGGAAAAAACGCTTCGTTGAAAGAAAAATCGAGGTGATAGAGATTTTTTAAGTTTTCAAGTACGGGGATGCGGCTTAACATTTTTTGTTTTGATTGCGCTTGCGTAGCTTTTGAAGCTTTGGCGCCAAACCGGTCGATGAAGCCCTGCAGGTGTTCCCGTTTTTTTTCCAGGTTTTGCCGCGTCTTTTCGTGGATCTCTTCTTGCTGCATGATTTGTTCATAAAAGGCAATGGTATTGCCTTTTATTTTATGAATCTTCTGGCGATGGATCCCCATTGTATGGGTAGAGATGCTGTCTAAAAATTCCCGGTCATGGGAGATGACAATGAATTCACCAGGCCACGCAGATAAAAATTTGGTAAACCAGCGGATCGATGTAATATCGAGATAGTTCGTCGGTTCATCGAGAAGCAGACAATTTGGCTCTGCGACCAGCACTTTCGCCAAATGGATTCGCAAGTGGTAGCCGCCGGAGAATTCATGGGGATGTCTATCCATGTCTTCATCTTTAAAGCCAAGTCCAAAAAGAATCGTCTCTGCTTTATACAGGCAATCCTTTTCTTCGGGGCGAAGTCCAAGGGCAGCTTCTTCCAGAAGCGTTTTTTTTGTAAACACGATATGTTGGTCGAGCATTCCAATCGTGTAGTTTTTTCGTCTGGCAATTGTACCGCTGTCCGGCGTCTCTTTGCCGATCAGCAGGCGGAAAAGGGAGGATTTTCCCGAGCCGTTTCGTCCCACAAGAGCGCAGCGTTCCTTTGGCTGCAGGCTAAAGCTGGCCTTTTCGAATAACAGTTCATCGTGCCTGAGGGACAGGCCATCTACCTGGATCATAAAAATTCTTTGTATAGTTTAGGCTAAAGGTTAGAGTTTGTTTAATACACGAGATGATAGCACATTCTTTATGCTATGCGCAATGTTTTCCGTTCGTGCCCATGCTCGTGTCCTATTACGCACAATTCTAATAAGCAATTCAACGCAGAGGCGCAAGAGGCGCAAAGACGCGGAGAAAAAACAGTACAGGAAATAATTTTTTTTTATATTATTTTAAATGTTCTTTGTCTCCGCGTCTTTGCGCCCATAGTTTTACCCATAAGTGCAGGCTTTAATTCAACACAAAGGCACGAAGACACTAAGAGGGAATGGTCTCTAGGTCAAAATTTCTTTGATTCTTTGTGACTTTGTGCCTTTGTGTTGAATTTATTATAGATAACGCTTAAAAGGTTTTTGTTTACTTATGGGTAAAACTATGTTTGCGCCTCCTGCGCCTCCGCGTTAAATTGCTTATTAGAATTATGCGTAATAGGGATACGGACATGGACACGAACGGTAAACATTGCACATGACATTTCTGCATATGACATTTGTGTATAATTAATCAAATCTTTAAGATGGGAAAATGAGGTTTTCCATGGTTAAGCAAATCAAGCGCATTGCCGTTACAGGAGGGGCTGGGCAAATTGCCTATAGCCTTTTATTCCGCCTTGCAGCCGGAGAAGTGTTTGGCAAAGAGCAGCCGATTGCTTTGCATATTCTGGAGTTGCCAGAAGCGTTACCCGCGCTCGAAGGGGTAAGAATGGAGCTGGAGGATTGCGCTTATCCTTTGCTTAAGGAAATTCATACCGGAAGCGATCCCTATAAGCTCTTTGAAGGGGTCCATTATGCCTTGCTGATCGGCGCAAAACCAAGAACCCTTGGGATGGAGCGCAAAGAACTTCTGAAAGAGAATGCGAAAATTTTTATTGAACAGGGCAAGGCTTTAGATAAGGTTGCAAGCAAAGATGCGACAGTTTTAGTTGTTGGCAATCCTTGCAATACGAATTGTTTGATCGCTATGGAAAATGCCCCTCGCCTTTCAAAAAATAAATTTTATGCTATGACAATGCTCGATCAAAATCGGGCATGTGCCCAATTAGCCAAAAAGTCAGGCGTTGAGGTTTCCTCTGTTACCCGCATGACAATATGGGGGAATCATTCTTCTACACAGGTGCCCGATTTTTTTAATGCCCGGATCAATGGAAAGCCAGTGGAAGAGGTGATCCGGGACAGCAAATGGCTACAGACAGATTTTATTAAAAATGTTCAGGAAAGGGGAGCTGCTGTTATTGCCGCCAGGGGAAAATCATCGGCGGCATCTGCTGCAAACGCCGTTATCGACACTCTTATAGCTTTGATCACGCCGACAGAGCCTGAAAAGTGGTTTTCAGCAGGATGCCTTAGTGATGGAAACCCTTATGGGGTAGAAAAAGGGCTGATTTTTTCTTTTCCGTGCCGTGTCAGATCAGATGGGGTGTTAGAGATTGTTCCTGATTTGCGATGGAATCCTTTTATGAAAGAGAAGATAAAAGTGACAGAAGATGAATTAATCAAAGAGAGAGATCTTAAAGGCGGCACCTAGATGAATGAAAATCCCGAAGTTCTTTTTACCATTACCAAGGATAATTTAGAGACAGGCTTGCGCGGCTATCCAGTAGGCTACTGTACAACCTCTCATGTTAACCCTATGGAAGGGCTTTCTTATGTGCAAATACCGGTCAAACAGTGTATTTCACAGTCTCCCGAGGCTGTGATCTACCTGCTCTATCATGGGCGGCAGGGCAGTAGTTCCGAGGTTGAAAAGTTTGCAGCCGATTTGAAAAAACGAAGCATCTGTTCCTCAGAATTGATCAATCAGATCCACGTATGTCCTACAAATGGATCTCCCATGAAAATGCTTTCCATCGCCATTCTTCTTTTAGGAATGCTGGAAGGAAAGCAGGATTACGCGCAAGATTGCCTTAACATCATTGCAAAAATTCCTCAGCTTTGCGCAACGGTGATCAATCATCATGCGGGCTGGAATAGTGTACGGCCTCCTTCAAAGGAGTTTGGGTATATCGAAAATTTCACACATATGTTAAATGTTCCCGGGAGCAACCCCGATTCGCTGAACAAAGTATTTACTTTGTTCAACATCTTGCATTATGATCATGGCGGCGGCAATTTATCTACATTTGTCGGCAAAGCCGTTGCTTCCGGTTTGGAGGACATGTACGGCTCGATTGCTTCCGCAGTAAGCGCTTTAGCCGGTCCCAGGCATGGAGGAGCTAATCTGGACTGCCTTAGATTCCTCGAAGAACTTCTTGCGGAAATTGGGCCGGATGGAACGGCTTCGCAGCTGGAAGCTATCATCTCGCGCCGTTTGGCTAACAATGAGCTCATTTTCGGGTTTGGGCATGCCGTTTTGCGTGTTGAGGATCAACGGGCTACTGTATTATACGACAAAGCATTAAAGAACTATCCCGAAAATCCGCTTATTAAGATGGCATTGCTTTTGCGGGATACTGCTCCTAATATTTTAAAGAAAAACCCCAAAATTTCCGATCCTTATCCCAATGTCGATGCGATTTCCGGAAGTCTGTTGTCGGCTGCGGGATTCCCGTTCCCTGAATATTTTCCGATCCTCTTTGCCATGGCGCGGACCGTTGGAATTGCCATTCAAATTGTTTATGAGCGTTGTCAGGCCAGAGGGGGTAAAGGCACTCCCATCGTCAGGCCCAAATATATCTACAAATCCAGAGAAAGTGTTTAAAAGATGAATTTCAGCCAAAAAATATTATCGCATTATTTGTTGCTTGGGATTGTCCTTGGGATCTGTGTACCCTTAGAGAAAATCCAGCCTTCCGAAGTTCTTTTTACCATTACAAAAGATAATTTGGAGACCGGCTTGCGAGGATACCCTGTCGGATATTGCACAACCTCTCATGTGCATCCGGTCGATGGGCTTTCCTATGTTCAATTGCCGATCAGACAGTGCATTTCGCAGTCTGCGGAGGCAGTGATCTTTCTGCTCCATCAAGGACGGCAGGGTAGTGTTATCGAGGTGGAAAATTTTGCTGCCGATTTAAAAAAACGAAGCACCTGTTCTTCTGAACTGATCGATCAAATCCTTACTGTTCCGGCAAAGGGATCACCGATGAAAATGCTTTCTATCGCCATTCTTCTTTCAGGTATGCTAGAAGGAAAGCAGGATTACCGGGAAGATTGTCTTGATCTTATTGCTAAGATCCCGCAGATTGCCGCAACAGTAATCAATCATCATGCGGGCTGGAATAGTTTGCGGCCCCCATCGCCTGACCTTGGGTATATTGAAAATTTTACCCATATGTTAAATGTTCCCGGAGGCGATCCCGATTCTCTAAATCAGGTATTTACACTATTCAATATCTTGCATTACGATCATGGCGGCGGCAATTTATCGACATTTGTCGCTAAGGCTGTGGCCTCGGGATTGGAGGATATGCATGGCTCGATTGCTTCTGCAATCAATGCTTTAGCCGGACCCAAGCATGGAGGAGCTAATCTGGACTGTCTAAAATTCCTCGAAGAAATTCTTGCGGAAATTGGACCGGAAGGGTCAGCCTCGCAAGTTGAGGCAATGATTTGCCGCCGTTTGGCTAATAATGAGCTCATTTTTGGGTTTGGCCATGCTGTCTTGCGCGTTGAGGATCAAAGGGCCGCCATATTATACGAGAAAGCGCAAGAGAAATTCCCCGGTCATCCGTTGGTTAAAATCGCTTTGCTTTTGAGGGGAGTGGTTCCGGACATTTTAAAGAAAAATCCGAAAATTGCCGATCCTTATGCAAACGTAGATGCCATTTCCGGAGCGCTGTTATCGGCCGGAGGATTTCCCTTTCCCGAATATTATCCGGTCTTGTTTGCCATGGCAAGAACCGTTGGCATCGCCAATCAAATTGTTTATGAACGCTGCGAGGCCAGGAAGGGTAAGGGTACACCCATTGTCAGACCAAAATATATATATAAATCAAGAGAAAGCGATTAAAATATGAATATAAATAAAATACCTGCAGTCTTTAATCGTGCGCTAGCGCTTACCTTTAAATTAAAAAAATTGGTAATAGCTTTTATTGTCCTTGCATTTTCGGGTCTCCTGATCGTGTTTTTCCGGGGGTTGTCAATCGGGGCGGGCGATTGGGTGTTGATGAGTTTGACCTTTCTCCCTTTTTTCCTATGTGCCGGCATTATGCTCTCCATGGGGGTTTTCCTCATTCGGGTCTATCATAACGAGGTCAAGGGAAAGACGGACCGTTATTCTGCTGTTTTGTATCGTTCCTGGGAGGTTATTCTCGGCGCTTCGTATTTTTCTGTCCCCATCGTATTAAGTTATCTGTTACTTTGGATTGTTCTTGGCTTTTTTTTATTGCTGCAGAAAATTCCAGGCGTCGGTGATGTCATTGGGGTGATCCTTGCATTTGGTCCATTTTTACTCAACCTTTGCATACTCGTGTTATGTCTGATGAATTTGGGAATGTTGTTTTTCTTGACACCCGTCATCGCGTTGAAGGGGTTAAATCGAATACATATGACACAAGCCCTTATCAATCGCTTTAAAGGAGATATATTTGCGAACATCATTTTGTTTGTGCTCTCTTTGTTTCCTATTGCGATTGTCGGGGGGCTTTTGACAATAGCTGCAACGATGACGACTGCTTCGGAGTTAATCCGCTCTCCATTGCATTTGGTTTTGCAATCGTTTTTTATTATGATCCCTTTTGCGGCATTGATTGCTCCGGCTATTGTTTTTTTCTTTAATTTTGCTGCGGAAGCGCATGTCTTGACCAAGAAAGAATAGTTTTCGTGCCCGAAAATTTCGTGCCCGAAAATTTCGTGCCCGTGAGCGTGCCCGTGCCCGTGCCCGCATAAATTAATCATTTCCGATTTAATTAACTTCCTTGTAACAATGCAAGGATAAAATGGATTCGGAAATGATTAATATACGGGCACGGGCACGGGCACGGGCACGGGCACGCTCACGGGCACGTCTTCCATTCTTGAAGAGAGAGATTTTATGAACGACCAGACCCATCAGTTTTTTGCCTACATAGCGACCGAAAAAGGGCTAACGAAAAATACAGTAGATGCCTACACCCGCGATATTCAAAGTTTTACCGATTTTCTTAAAAAAAATCATATCACTGAATTTAGCCAGGTTGAGCGAAACCACATAGAAACCCACCTTTCAGTTTTAAAGGAAAAACTTTACGCAGATGCTTCAAGGTGCAGGGCATTGATCGCTATTAAAGTCCTCTTTCGCTTTCTTTGCCGCGAAGGGATGATCGCAACAAATGCCGCATTTTATCTCCAGTCACCGCAGATGTGGCAATGCATCCCCGAGGTTTTAACGGAAAGGGAGATGGATGCCTTGTTGGCAATGCCCGACATTTCGACAGAAAGAGGGGCATGCGACCGGGCGATCCTCGAGGTTTTATATGGAAGCGGGCTTCGTGTTTCTGAACTATGTTCCCTTGAAATTTATAGTATTAGCGATCATTTTGTACGCGTTACGGGCAAAGGGAACAAAGAAAGACTGGTCCCGGTCGGAAAAAAGGCAATCGATGCGATCGATTACTATTTGCTCAACTATCGTCATCTGCACCCGGAGCAAAAAGCGCTGTTTGTCGATAAAAAAGGGCGAAGAATTAACCGGAATTTTGTATGGCATATGATTAAACACTATGGCGCCCTGGCAAGTATCGATAAAAATATTTCGCCTCATACACTGAGGCATTCGTTTGCCACTCATCTGTTAGACCATGGAGCTGATTTGCGGGTGATCCAGGATATGCTCGGACACGAGAGCATCGGCAGCACCGACCGCTATACCCATATTAGCCGCTTACGCCTGCAAGAGGCGTTTCACTCTTTTCATCC
>JABDCW010000048.1 GCA_013287905.1 Chlamydiota bacterium
CCAATTTGTTATGTTTGGAGTTGAACATTATAGCCAGATTTGATGATGAACTATGCCAGCAATATTCAGAATTTCCTTCTCTTAAAAAATTAGAAATACTCAGAATGAAAGGTACCGCCTTGGCTATTAAGATTCTTTTGGAATCAAGATACGGATTTTTATCATTATTTCCCGCACTAAAAGAATTGGATTTAACCAGAGAGACGAAGAATCATTGTCTTGCTTGTGAATCATGTACTCATGATTGTGAATCATGTATTCGTGAGAGAGAAATATTCGCTCATCGTATTGAATTAGATCATCTTAAAAGATTGGAAGAGATAAAAAAACAAAAGCCGCATCTACAAATTACCACAACGCTGGTGCCGGCTACTATTTTCCAGATTTGACAACACAAGCATTAGCATTTTTTGAGACAAAGCTTAAGATAGTTTTTTAACCAACAAAATATCTCATGCGCGACGAAACCGTTCGTGCCTATATGTAATCAAGCTAACCACCTTTTTCAACGAACGGAAAAACCTGTCTATTGCGTTATATAACGAAAAGAAAAAGCGTTATATGGAAGGGGCCAAAGCCCTGCTTAAAGGTGTCGCTTTGGGCTGCTTTAAGCAGGGCGAGGACGCCCTGGCTACCATAAAGCCAAGCCGAGACGGCCGAGCTACCTTCCATACTTCTCTTTTACACCTCAGCAACCTCCCTACCCCTAAATATTTAATTGATGTTAAATCCAGCCCTGCCATAGAATGAGAACTTTCGCTTTTCTGCAAAATTTCTATAGGGATAGCAGATAAGTTTTTGACTTTACATGTTTTAAAGGAAAGAGGGGAACTATGTTTGCAGGTGTGAGAGGACAATTATCTGGTGATTTTTCGCGGTTTGACAAACAAATCCTTAAAGATTGCAAGTATATTGTGCAGTCGGGATTGAAGAAGGGGACAAGAACGAAAACGGTCATGGCGGGTTTACGGATTTTAACGTTTGGGGTAGTGGCAGGGTCGTTCCTTGCCGGTATTTCGGCAGTTGTTTCCGGTTCGATCGTTACCGGTGTGCTTCCCAGTATGATCAGCATGTTTGTTTTCCGCGATATTTTCTTCCTCAATGCAAATGTGGAAGCGAATGTAATCGATGACAATGCGTTTGCTCCTTTACAGAATGTGGTTGCAGAGGGTGTGTCGCTTTCTGAATTGGGAAAGGATGGAGTGAAAAAAATGGGAGAGAAACTTGGCGAAAAAGTCAATGAATTCGTAGATAAAGCCAAGATTGTAAAGGACAATGTCCTTGCACACGCAGCAGGCAAATCCCTTAAGCAGCGCATTATTGCTGAAGCGTACGAAAGCAAAACCGTTCTTTACTGCGAACGGGTGCACCAAAACCTGCTCTTTGCTCCATTATGGAATAAAGGGGCTCAATTGATGATCCCAATGATTATCCGCAGAATCTATCCTCGTCCTGGAGGGGCACCAGCTCTTCCAGTGCAGAGTTAATGAAAAAATCACTTGCAATTATCTAGATAGAACTTTTAGAATAAAGGCTTGCATTTCAATTCCTATTAAATGCAAGTATCAATCAATTAAACATCGAGGTTTTAACTATGTCAGTAGCGACTAAGCCAGCTGAGTTCGGTCCGATGAGATCGTTCTTTTGGCCCGTGCATAACTATGAGCTTAAAAAGCTTCTTCCTATGCTTATTATGTTTTTATGTATTTCTTTTAACTACACAATTTTGCGGGATACTAAGGATACCCTTATCGTCACTTCATCCGGGGCTGAGGCAATTCCATTTTTAAAGTTCTGGGGGGTGTTGCCATCGGCAGTTATCTTCATGGTTATTTACGCAAAATTAAGCAACATATTAAGTAAAGAGAATCTCTTTTATGTTACGTTAATTCCCTTTCTGATTTATTTTGGATTGTTTGCCCTTGCGATTTACCCAAACCGCGAACTCCTGCATCCGGAAGCCTCTGCTGATTGGATTCAGTCATTTCTTCCTGAGGGGATGGCCGGACTTGTTGCCTGTTACCGTAACTGGACCTACTCCCTTTTTTACATTCTTGCTGAGTTATGGGGAAGCGCCGTTCTGTCCCTGATGTTTTGGGGATTTGCCAACGAAATTTCCAGAGTTACCGAAGCGAAGCGTTTTTATACTCTGCTCGGTCTTGGCGCTAACATTGCTTTAATGATTTCCGGACCCGCAATCGTCTATTTTTCCGATATCCGAAAACATTTGCCGCCTGATGTCGATGCCTGGCAGGTGTCTTTGAATTACCTAATGGGAATGGTCGTCATCGCAGGTCTTTGTGTGATCTCTCTTTATTGGTGGATGAACCGTGCGGTTCTTACAGATCCCCGTTTCTATGATCCAAAAGAAGAAAAGAAAGCGAAGAAAGCAGGAACAAAAATGGGTGTGCTTGAAAGCTTTGCTTACCTGGCAAAATCAAAATATATTCTTTGCATTGCGCTCATCGTGATCGCCTATGGCGTATCGATCAACCTCGTTGAAGTGACCTGGAAAGGACAACTTCACTTGCAATATCCAAATCCCAACGACTACAGCACATTTATGGGTAACTTCTCTTTCTGGACAGGGGTTGTGACTGTATGCATGATGTTTATCGGCGGATGGATGATCCGTACATTCGGCTGGCGTTTTGCAGCCCTTGCAACGCCAATCGTCTTATTTATCACTGGAGCCGGTTTCTTTGGCTTCGTCATTTTCAGAGGATCGCTTGAAGGGTTTATTGCCACATTAGGATCAACGCCGTTGATGCTTGCTGTGATTTTTGGGATGGCTCAAAACATCATGAGCAAATCGACGAAATATTCGTTGTTTGATCCAACGAAAGAGATGTCTTATATCCCATTAGACCAGGAACAAAAAGTGAAAGGTAAAGCGGCTATAGACGTCGTTGGCGCAAGACTTGGTAAGTCTGGCGGATCGATCATTCAGCAAGGTCTGCTGATTTGGCTAGGCTCTTTAGCTGCGATGACGCCTTATATCGCAGGTGTGCTTGCCCTGATCATATTCATTTGGATTTTAGCTGTGAGAGCGCTATCAAAGCAATTTACAGCGTTGACTTCCTCACCGGAAGCTCAGAAAGAACCAGTCACAAAGGCAGCTTAATTTGCCGCCTGGGGCGTTTGCCCCAGGCTTTTACAAACTTTAGGCCTTTGGCCTAAAGTTTGGTTCTTTAGGTCAGCGCTCTAGATATTTGATTAGAAATTACTTGGTGTGATGCTCACAACGGTGATGATGTTAGGCCCAATTCCAGGATTGGCAGCAACGTTAAGCACGACGGCATAGTGGAAGCCTTTTACACCTGCATGAAGATCGCGGTGATTTTTGTGCTTTTTGTGGTGACGGTCGTGACATCCACAGTCGCAATCGTCCGGATGGTTGCTTGTCCCTACATCGCGAGTGACAATGTCGTAGTCTACATTCCCGAGAACATCGAGTTCGCGTGTCACTCTTTCAATGTCTACAATAAATTGAGTAGACGGGATCACGTTTTCAAAGCTTGGATTTGTCCCAAGTGCTGTCAGGATAGCCTCATATTCCAGTATACTTTCTGTAAGAGCTGAAGTTGCCGCATAGGTAAAAGGTGTCATTGCCAAACAGGCAAGCAGGCTAATTGCAAATTTTTTCATATTGTTATCCTTTGTATATGTTGATGAAGACAGGTTCTAAATTCAAAAACTACTTATGAATTTTTCCTGTTTTAAGTTCATACATTTAGAATTTTTTATTGTCAAATTCCACTAAATATATTTTACGCAAAGGCGCAAACATACTTTTACCTACATCTTTCTCTTGACAATTGAGTGTGAAGTTAGCTTGCTTACCAGCAAGAAGTCTTCTCTTTTTGTAGCCCGTAGCAAGCAAAGCGCAGCTACGGGTGAGTCATGTCATTTAGGCAAACTGCGGCAGCAGTTCATCTTTTTGCTTGGTTAAAAAGAAGAACTGCTGCCGCAGTTTAAATTGTTCTCATATGTACCCGTAGCTGCGCTTTGCTTGCTACGGGCTACAAAAAGAGAAAACTTGCTCGTATAACAAGCTCACTTCGCACGTAATTGTCAAGAAAAAGATATGCGTAAAATCCACCTCCTAAATATAGTTCAGCATTTTTGAAGGGACATCGGTAATGATCCCATCGACGCCGGCCTTTTGAAGAGAAGAGGCTACATTGCAGTCATTGACGGTAAAAGCCCAAAGACAAACCCCATGGCTCCTCAATTTTTCGACAACAGGCCGGTTAATCAATGGATGCCACATTGCAATCATGTCAACCCTCATTGAGAGAAATTCATCTATGAACTTCTCTTCTTCGACAATGCCAATGGTTTGTATCGGTGCTTTACATTGATTTTTTCTTTGCGCTACTTCCCTTACTATCTCTAAAGAGAAGCTCCCCATGATGATTTTTTTAGGAATTTTTACGCTTTTTATCAAAATTTCCATGACAGCTTGTACAATCTCTGAATCAGCTTGCGGACACTTCTTTATCTCGATCATGATCCCCGATTCTATCCAGTCGCGTTGGAAGATCTCCTCTAATGTTGGAATCCGTTCTTTAATCACTCTGCCATTAAAAATCTTTTCAATTTCGTATTGCCGAAGGCTTAAGGCCGTCAATTCGTGCACGGCAATCCCTTCGGCCGACGGATCGTGAATGATGACAGGAACTCCATCTTTAGTTAGTCTGACATCAATTTCAACATAGTCGGCATTTTGCTCAATGGCAAGACCAATTGACTTGAGCGAATTTTCTGGCGCCTCGGCTGAAGCCCCGCGATGTGCAATCACTTTCATTTTAAGTTTTTGTCTTTAAATTTTTATCCCAATAACTTATGCTTAAACTTCATTCATTTAAGAGGGTCGTATGAAAAAAATTTTGGAATTCATTATAGCCTATTTCTTTAAACTTTCTCTTTTATTTCGTTACCGGATTAAGGTCAAGGGGCTCGAAAAATTAAATAAACAAAATTTGAAGAATTCCGGGGGTGTGATTTTCATGCCCAACCATCCTACTTATTATATTGATCCCATCATTGCCACTCTTTCCGTATGGCCAAAGTTCTTCATTAGACCGATGATTGTCGAGTACATGTACTATTTGCCATTTATTCATGGATTGATGAAGTTTATGGGCGCATTGCCAATTCCAAATTTTTCCAGTTCAAGCAACAGCGTAAAAAAAAAGAAAAATGAAAAAGTTTTTCAGGCCGTTGTAAGCGGACTTAAAAACGGAGAAAATTTTTTGATTTATCCTGCTGGAAAAGTCAAGTTTACCGCTTTCGAAGCGATCGGCGGCTCTTCCGCCATCCACCGGATTTTAGCTGAGGCGCCAGAAGCTAATGTGGTTTTAGTGCGGATAAAAGGATTATGGGGCAGCAGTTTTTCCAGGGCGGTTATCGATAAAGCCCCCGAACTTTCCAAAGTATTCATTGAATCATTAAAAATTATTTTGAAAAACCTGATTTTTTTTACCCCCCGGAGAGAAGTCATTGTTGAACTGGAGCCGGCCGGTCCAGATTTTCCGAAAAATGCCTCCCGCCTGGAGCTCAATAAATATCTGGAAGAATGGTATAACCGGCCGGACGGACTGATAAAACAAAGAACGGAATACCCCGGCGATTCTCTTATGCTTGTGTCTTATAGTATGTGGATGGAAAAATACAAACCGATCCGCGATTTCAATGTGACCACAAATGAAGAGATCTCCATTATCGGCATCCCTCAGAAGGTTAAAGATCAGGTCATCCGTAAATTAGCAGAACTTCGGGAATGCGACCCTTCAATGATTAAGCCCCAAATGCATTTGGCAGCAGATTTAGGGTTGGATTCGCTCGACACTGCCGATTTGGTTGCTTTTTTACACGATCAGTTCGATGTAAAAGGGGTTGCTGCAAGTGAATTGACAACCGTGCATAAATTGATGGCAATTGCCTCTACCCAAATCGTGTGCCGGCAGGAAACCGAAGATGAGGTGGGTCACTCTCTTAAATGGAACCAAGCCAGGGAGAAGCACCGCATTGAAGTGGCTGCAGGACAAACAATTATCGAATCCTTTTTAACCAATTGCGCAACCCTCAAAAGCCAAATCGCCTGCGCCGACGGGCGGGTGGGGATCCAGACATACAATGACATGAAACTGCGTGCAATCTTACTGGCGGAACGGTTGCGTCATTTCCCGGGAAAATATATTGGGATTATGCTGCCGGCAAGCGTGGCCGCAAGTTTGCTGGAATTTGCTGTGCAGTTAGCCGGAAAAATTCCTTTGATGGTGAATTGGACTGTAGGCCCGCGCCACCTCGATTCCGTAGTCAAGCTATCCAATGTCGAAGTAGTGATTACTTCATGGGCCTTCATCGATCGCCTCTCCAATGTGGATCTGAATGGAATAGAGGATATGCTGGTGATGATTGAAGATTTGGTCAGAGAAATTTCAATCATCGATAAATTAAGAGCCTGGTACCGTTCTAAATTAAGTACCCATGCCATTATGAAAATCTTCGGGGCAGATAAGATCACAAAGGATGACCCGGCAGTATTATTATTTACCAGTGGTACCGAAAGTATGCCAAAGGGGGTTTTGCTCTCCCATCACAATATTTTATCCAACTTGCGGGCGGCGGCTACAGCTTTGCCTATCTATTCGACAGATGTCATATTTGGCATTTTGCCTCCATTTCACTCTTTTGGGTTTACGGTGAGCGGACTGTTTGGTTTCATTACCGGTGTACGGATTTTCTTTTTTCCCGATCCTACCGATGGAAGCCGCCTGGCAAAAAAATTTGAAGAGTGGGGGATCACCATCATGTGCGGGGCCCCGACTTTTACCAAGGGAATGTTAAAGGCAGCAACGAAAGAGCAGCTAAAAACACTGCGCCTTTGTGTCTCCGGAGCAGAGAAGGCTCCTCCGGAATTGTTTAAAATGCTTGAAGATTGCGGAAAAGCAGGGTGTCTTACCGAAGGGTATGGAATTACTGAGTGTTCACCTGTTTTGACCATCAATTTGCCAGGGGGTCCTCCAAAAGGAGTTGGCGTCCCCTTGCCTGGCGTTGAGCTATGCATCGTCCATCCGGAAACGGAAAAACCTTTACAGACAGGAGAACAGGGATTAATTCTTGCAAGAGGGCCCAATATTTTCAAAGGATATTTAAATCCTGGCCTTTCCTCTCCCTTTACAACAATTAATGGCGTCACCTGGTACAAGACCGGAGACTTAGGTTTCCTCGATAAGCAGGGAGTGTTGACGATATCTGGAAGGATGAAGCGTTTTATCAAAATTGGCGGAGAGATGATCAGCTTAGCTTCTTTGGAGGAAGGGTTGCTGCAGATTGGTTTGGCAAAAGGGTGGCCCATTTCTCAGGAGGGTCCTACATTTGCCGTCTGCGCCAAGGAGTTGCCCGATGGAAAATCTAAAATATTCTTGTTCAGTACATTTGATTTACCCGTTGACGAAGTAAATAGCGCGTTAAAGGAAGCCGGATTTAGTAATCTTGTGAAAGTCGCAAGTGTGACAAGGCTGAAAGAACTTCCCGTTATGGGAACGGGAAAAGTCAATTACAGACAGCTTCAGGAAACTTGTGTTGAAAAGGCTCCTTCAGAAACTGCAGCGATGAGTAGTGTATGACAAAGGAAAATAGTACAGAGCTGTACCTTTACAATACGGAATCGCGACGTAAAGAACTCTTAGTTCCGTTAAATGAAAAACATGTCACCATGTATACATGCGGCCCGACCGTTTATTATTATGCCCATATCGGCAACTTTAGAACGTACGTATTTGAAGATTTGCTCAGGAGGACCATTCAATTTTTCGGCATGAAGATCACCCAGGTGATGAATCTCACCGATATCGATGACAAGACATTGAAAGGCGCCATTGCCAAAGGGGTCTCTCTTCTCGAATTTACAAAACCTTATAAGGAAGCGTTTTTTGCAGACCTTAAAAAATTAAATATTCAGGAAGCGGAATATTATCCTGCGGCAACAGATTTTATCGGGGATATGTTCCCTATTATTGAAGATTTGTTAAAGAAGGGGATTGCCTACAAAAGTGCAGACGGTTCCATTTATTATGCCATCCGTAAATTTAAACGGTATGGCTGTTTATCTCATCTTCATCTCGATGAACTTCAGGTTGGCGGATCAAATAGAGTGGAAGCTGACGAATACGATAAAGAAAACGCTGCCGATTTTGTCTTATGGAAATCTTACGATCCGAAACGGGATGGCAATATTTATTGGGACAGTCCATTTGGGCCGGGTCGTCCGGGGTGGCATTTGGAATGCTCGACAATGGCGATGAAAATTCTGGGGGACACGCTCGACATCCATGTTGGCGGTGTCGATAATATGTTTCCTCATCATGAAAATGAGATCGCCCAATCGGAAGGATATTCCGGGAAAACGTTTGTAAAGCTTTGGATGCATTCCGAACATTTGCTCGTCGACAATAAAAAAATGTCTAAAAGTTTGGGTAATTTTTATATATTGCGCGATCTTTTGGACAAAGGGTATAGCGGCCTTGAAGTGCGATATATGTTATTGCAAACCCATTACCGAACACAGTTGAATTTCACCCTTGCGGGATTGCAGGCAGCAAAGAATTCGTTGCAGAGGCTGCAAGACTTTATTTACCGGCTGATCCATATCGGGGATACACAAACGCATGGCCAGATTGGGGCGAGTCTCCAAAGAACGGAAGAGGAGTTTCGCAAAAGTCTTGCCGATGACTTAAACATTTCCTCTGCTTTGGCAGCTGTGTTTGAACTCGTCCGTGAAGGAAATATGCTATGCGATCAAATGAAATTGGGAAAAGCTGAGGCTGATCTGGTTTTAAAGTCATTAAGAGATTTTAATGCTGTTTTAGGCGTCCTTACCTTTGATGAACCACTTTCGGAAATTCCTAAAGAATTACTCGATGCACTGGCTCTGCGAAATGAAGCGCGCAAGCAAAAAAATTGGGCATTATCAGATCAATTAAGGGATCTGATAGCAAGCCGTGGGTATATGATCGAAGACACCTCTGATGGCGCCCGTTTGAAAAAAAATGAGCGGTCATGACACATAGACATTATACAAAAGATGAAGCTTTTGTGCTCGCTATTTATGAAATGGCTAATTCGACCGGCGATCCGGAAAATCCGGTAGATCGCTATACAGCTGGCGATCTTGCACACCTGCACCCCAAAGCTGTCGATGCCATAGGAAAGCTTCTCCTTCGATCAAATTTCATAAAAAAAGAGGATGAGCGTTTAATTTATTTAACTCCTCGCGGTCTTGAGCTTGTTGAGAGGTTGCGATTGGAGTGAGCGTAAGGACTTTAGGGGCGTTAAGGGTGAGGGTTTTCGTGCCTGAATCCCGAACCGAAAATGGACTTCATGGACGACATGAGACAATTGCAAAAGTCTTAGATTATTCAGGGCTAGCAGAATATTCAACGCAAAGGCGCAGAGGCGCAAAGACGCGAAGATAAAAACAGGCTCAAGAATTGGCTTCTAACGTATCTTAAGTTAAGCCGCTACTTAAAAGGCGATTTCAGAGCGCCTTAAATCTCTTTAGCTCGCCTTTCAAGTAGCGGCTTAAAGCGTCTCACTTTTATCGGGTTACCCGATAAAAGTGAATGGGTCAAATCAGGCTATAAATTTCCTTATATACAGTCTTTATCGTTTTTATCGTTATATCGTTAACATCGTTGATCATGTCTGTGACGTATCCTTGAAAGCTGTTTATTATCTTTGCGTCTTTGCGCCTTTCCCGTTGAATTATTATCGGTTGCTCTTTATTCAAAGACTTTTGCAATTGTCTCATATTGTCTATTTTGGCTTAAGGCAAGGAAACGGGCTATCTCGAAAGACCAAAGATGTTCTGGGAAGGCCCGGGACTTTGGGCCTGGTACTCAGGAGGGGGCATTGCGCCTTGTTTGATGCTTTCCGTCCAGATGGCAGCCTTGCGCAACAAAGAAGGGATTTTTGCGGCAACAACACTTGCCTTGATTGCATTCGAACTGAACTTTTCAAATAAAATTAAGTGATTTTTTTTCGTGCTATAGGCTAAAATTCCACTTAAGGGTAAGGGGCCGTTATTTGTCTTCAACGCCTCTTTAAATAGATCGGTGCGATACCTTCCAAGGGGAACTTCCCCGAGGTCGACCGCGAGGATCAGGCTTTCCCCTTTACTATCCATCTCCAGTTGCAGCCGTATGCCGTTTTTCATCCGGATGAGACAGGAATCATTGGAGTCAGGATGTAAATTTGCAATATTCAACGTTTTACCCAACTCTTCTAAAAATTGACCAAAAGCTCCGGCTACCATTGTTTAGCCCTCCTCTTCTTTAGCGAGTAAATCTTCCAACTGATCCTCCAACTCCTCCAGAGCTTCAAGGATCAGTTCATAGACAGCGTCCCGTCTATTAAAGGTTGTTTTGGGATCTTCACCGGTCGAGCGTTGAAATAGTCTTGGCGAGATTTGCCGGATCGCATCGCGCATTTGATTTAAAACAATAATTTGAATTTTCAGGTCCTGGATTTGGCTTGGATTATTGTTGCCCATAATGTTCTTTATTTTATTTTTTTACATTGCTTACAAGATTTAAGGTCACTTGCTTGTTCATGTCGATAATGGTTTGCACCGTGTGATGGGGATTTAGGGCGACATTGAGAATATTTTTTGCGATTTGCTTAGAAACTTCAGGTTTTATCTTCGTATTAAATCCGGTATGCTTTAACTGCCTTTCCAAAGAGGGGATGTTTTTTTTAAGAAGCATCGATACAGCCCGATAACTTTGAACCATAAGGATCAGACGGCTGCGGATGTCGGCCCATTCGACGTGGTCCATTTCGACATTTTTTAATAAATGCTCTCCTGCTTTGATCTCTTCATTATGCTCTTTCTCAAATTGTTTTTGGACAAGCTCGATTTGCATTTGTTTAATGGGGTTATTATCGATGTTGCCCCCTGTGCAAAATGACTTGAGATGCAAAAAGATGGCTTCCATAGCGTTTAAGGATTTTATCCCTAACTTATCAATGGCCTGCTTGTCTTTTGTTTCTATCCAAAAGCAAGGAATTCCTGGCGCATTTACCTTTGTCACAAATTTAAGATTGCTTAATTTGAGTTGCTTATCAGACGCTTCTGTTAACAGATGGTCTTTAATAATTTTGCCGCGAACGAGCGGCCGGTCATTCAGCCGGATGAGGTATTCATAGGGAGCTATATGGGCCGGCTCTGCCACAATCACTATACGGGGACATGGAATATCGAGTTCGGCAAACAAACTCTGACACATCGTCGAGATCATTTGGTCTACTTCAAGATTTTCGCTTAGATCTTTTTGCATATCGTTTGCAATATCGGGATCAAATTCTATCATCAGATTGAAGTTATCCATGGGGTGATCAGCAACGACTGCAAGCAGCATTTCATTTTGCAGATAATAATTGTTGGGAAATTCGTTTTTTGATTTTTCTAAAACTTCTTTTCCCGATGTATTGGGAGCTTTTTTCAGATCTTTGACGAGCCCCGGGATTTTTTCTTTTTGGGCCAATTTTTCCCGGAATTGGCTTAATTTGTTTCCGGCCTCGCTCAGAATAAGCATGGTTGGATCTTTATCGGGGTATTTTTTTTCGAGGATTTCGATTTGTGCAATCATGTTTTCGATGTCTTGCGAGGCATTTTTCGCAAAATCATCAAATAGTTTTTCCTTGCCTTCAGGAGAATCGATGGTAAGTTCTTCGCCGCCAGCCTTTGTGACACCTTTGGCTTTGGCAGCTCCGGGGGCTTGCTTTTCGCCGATTTTTGTTTCGGCTTCAGGCTCTCCATGTTTTTGGTCTTTTAGCTGTTCCCCTTCCTGATCAGATTCTCCTACCGCCTCAATAGCTTCCGTACCAAGCTCTTGCTTTTGCACTTCTTTTTTTGATTGCGTTCTTTCGGCTAAATTGGCCCGTTTTTGCAAAGCAACCGGGTTAACAGCTTCTTCCTGATCATTTTGTATCCCCTTTTGGCTCGATTCCTGCTCAGCGCTCATTTCCTGGATATTTTCTTCCAGAGTGCTTGCCGCAGCTATTTTAGAGGGATCGTAAATAGGTGCATTGCTTTGAATCGTCATAGCTTTAGCTTCCCTTTAAGTTAACTAAGCTGGACTCTCCCTAAGGGTTGAATGCGGATTTCCGGAACGATTTCCTGATAGGAGAGTACAGAAATATTTGTAAATTCCATCTCGATCAATTTGCGGACAAACCGCCTGACGTCGATCGCGGTTAAAAGGACAGGGGGTTGACCACCGGGAGGGGGGGAGGCGACAGTATCTCGTACGCTTTGTAAAATCAATTGGACGGTATCGGGGTCTAATGCAAGGTAGGAACCGGCAGAGGTTTGTTTAATGGCGCCGCGGACCATATCTTCGATCTCCGGATCGAGAATATAGACGGAAATGACCGATTGTCCCTGGGAATACTTATAGCTGATATAGCGTTTTAATGAAGAGCGGATGTATTCTGTGAGGAGTACAGTGTCTTTTTCTGTCTGCGCCCATTCGCTAAGAGATTCTAAAATGGTCCGCAAATCTTTAATGGAAACTTGTTCCTGGATCAGGCGTTTGAATATATCGGTCATCTTTTGCAGAGGAATGAGGCGCGTCACTTCTTTGACAAGGTCCGGAAACGATTTTTCGACAAATTCGATCATGGACTTGACTTCCTGGATGCCGACGAACTCGTTGGCATAGTGTCTGAAGAAGTAGGAAAGGTGCAAAATCATGACCTCTAAAGTATTCCAAGATTTAATTCCCGCTTTATCGAGGATTTCTTTGTTCTTGGACTCCACCCAAACGGAAGGCATCCCCAGGGAATTTTTATAGGTAGTATAGGTTAAGTTATAGCGCTTAAGATTTTCTTCTGTCTCATTCGTCAATACATGGTTCTCCAACACCTTTCCCCGCACAATAGGCACTTCATTAAGGAGGATGGAATATTCATCGGGGTCTAAGATAGGGGAGTCGGTACGGACATGCACTCCCGGATAACGAACACCAAGGTCGGCATAGAGGGCCTGGCGCATTCGTGGAATCATTTGATCGATGAAGCTTTGCCCTTTAGGGGCTTTTTGAATTTCTGCTGTAATCCCTTTTCCACATTCGATGATGACCGGCAATGTCAACGCATAGCTATCGATTCCCCCTCCGGAAATGACTTTATGTCCCTTGACAGAGGTTTCTGTTGCGCCTCCGCCTGCGGTTCCGGCAGGACTCATCATTCCTGTTGCAGCATTACTTTTTGCAAGCTCTATCTGTTGCTGTTCACTCGACCATAGACCATAACCAACGAGACCAAATGCTGCTGCGAGGATCATAAACGGCGCTTTTGGAAATCCAGGTATAATTGCCATACCCATTAGAAACCCTGCGGCAAGCATTAACGCTTTTGGTTGTTTTAAGACCTGGGTTGAAATTTCACTCCCTAAGTTGGAGATTTCCTTTTCGGAAGAGACTCTGGTAGTCACAATACCTGCAGTAATGGCAATGAGCAGAGCCGGGATTTGCGAGACGAGTCCATCGCCGATTGAGAGCAGGGAATATGTCGTTACCGCCTCCATTCCCGTCATGTCGTGCATGCTCACCCCAATAATGATACCCCCAATGACGTTGATCATGGTGATGACAATGCCGGCAATCGCATCCCCTTTAACGAATTTCATCGCACCGTCCATGGCTCCGTATAGCTGGCTCTCTTTTTGGATCATCAGACGTTTTTCTCTGGCTTGATTGGAGTCGAGAATACCGGCGCGCATATCGGCGTCTATGCTCATTTGCTTACCGGGCATCGCATCGAGAGTAAAGCGGGCGGCAACTTCGGCGACCCGTTCGGCGCCCTTTGTAATCACAATGAATTGAACGAGGGTGATGATCAGGAATATAACGGCTCCTACAACGAAATTCCCTCCGACGACCCACGCACCGAATTGAAAGATAATTTCCCCCGCATTGGCGTGCAGTAAAATCTGACGGGTAGAGGCAATGTTCAACCCAAGCCGGTACAGCGTGGTAATCAAAAGCAGCGAAGGGAAAATCGATAGTTGGACAGCGCTTGGGATATAGAGGGCAACCATTAAAAGAGCTACCGAAACAGAGAGGTTTGTGGCAATCAGGTAGTCGATCACATGGGGATTGATCGGCGCGATGATCATGCCTAAAATACCGATGATAATGGCGGCTAAGGCCAAGTCGCTGAAACGCGATATTCTTTGGACAGAGGCTTCCCCTCCAAGTCTTGCTGTAATGCCGTCTAAAATCGTTCGAATGAAATTCATGTGATAATTTTATTTAAATAAAAGTTCGGGATCTTTATAGCCCTAATTTTATCCTAATATTATTTTATTTGCAAACGTTAGGGGGGAGGGACCACGTAAGTTCACATACGCTTGCTAATGATACGAAAAAGTACGCGAAGGGCGACTTTTTATAAAGCAACCAGGTTGTCTCGACTTAAGGTTCGTCTTTATCTTTTATTTTTAACTCGTTAACTTTCAAGGTAATAGAGAACAAACTTTCAATTTTTTCTCGCTCTGCTTTTTTTAAATTAGGGGCTCTTGAAGAATGATCTCCTACTCTGATCTGCGAAGGCAAAACTCTCTCATCCCTTACCGTAATCTCCTTCTTTATCCAAAACTCATTCAGTTCATCATCACTAACACCTACAAATCTAAAAGGATTACCTACACCCTCCAGTGAATATTTAGGACTGTCTGGCTCCGAAGAAGGCTCATCCCATTCAGACGAACTAGTTTCTCCTTCTGGTTCCAAATAACCGGGAGGGAAACGACACCCTACGCCTTCAAGAGGCCTTGCTGGTTCTAAGGATAACACTCCAAAATAAGATAGAGGAGGATTGTTTGGGTCGCAGTTCATAAAAAACTCCTTTTGATTAATTAAAAAATATCATCATTAATAAAAAATAATGCCATTGCAAAAAATATAACAAACTAATATTTTTTGTGCAATATACACAAGATAATTTAAGTTTTGG
>JABDCW010000049.1 GCA_013287905.1 Chlamydiota bacterium
TTTGAATGGCAAGTTTTTTTCTTCCTGCCAATCCTTTAGTGTTCTTATATTTCAACTTTAACCAGTCGTCATAGGCCCCAAGGCACCCCAATGTAACTGTTGTTATAAACAAAATTAATGTGAAGATGTGCTGCAAGTCCATCCACAAAAACATAGAAATAAGCATGGAAAATAAAATTAAAGCGCCTCCCATTGTAGGAGTATCCATTTTTTTGTGATGCAATTGGCCTAAAAGGGGGCAGTCCTCTGTGCGGATTGTCTGTCCTATTTTCAATTCGTATAATTTTTTAATAAAACATGGACCTAAAAAGATACTTAACAGTAGCGATGTAATAGCTGCGAGTATCATTCTTGTCGAGTAATTTTCAAAAACCGGAGGGATTTTTATCATGAAAAAGTCAAAGAAGAAAAAGATCATCGAGCACCCTCCAGGCTTCTTGCGAACGCGATCCCTTTAGCAAAATGACATCTCCCTGATTGAGATTGTTCCTTAATGCCTCTACAATTCCTTTTCTTTCTTCTGCCCACATGATAAATTTCCCAGCTTTCTTCCAACATTCTACAATCGGCAAACAGGCAATTCCATAACAATACATTTCGTCAACATACTCCAGGGCACACATGGCTACTTGACGGTGGCACTGTTCAGAAAACGCCCCAAGCTCCATCATCGCCCCTAAAACGGCCTTGCGCTTTCCCTGTAAACGCACCGGAGGCAGCGACCTCAGTGCGGCTTTCATTGAGATTTCACAGGCATTATATGAATCATTGATAAAAATTGCTCCATTTTTCTCAATAATCTGTAAACGACGCTCGGGCAAGGTCAAATTTTGCTGTGCATGAGCTATTTCAGTCGGCTCTACACCAAAATATCTGGCAACGGCAATAGCTGCCAGATAATTGAGACGGTTATGGTCCCCGGGAAGGTGGAACAAGGGAAGTGCAAATGATGCGCCATTTCTAACCTTGATTTCCATGGCTTTTCCCCTGCATTGCAAGAAAAAATCAGCTTCAGACGAATCGGTAGAATAAGAAAGATTTGGACTTTTGCTTAAGGACAGAATATCAAAATCGCTTTCCTTGTGATAGATGCACATTTGGGTCAGATGATGGCCAAAAATTTCTGCCTTGGCCTTCGCAATCTCTTCCACACAAGAAAAATTGGCTGCATGAACAAGCGCAATTTGAGTAATTACAGCAACCAGGGGAGGGGCAATTTGAATCAGCCTGGCTATTTGACCGGGATTGGTCATCCCCATTTCCAGAACGACAATATCATCATTTAAATTGATCTCATTTATTATCGATAAGGGCAACCCTATTTGCGAATTGCTATTTCCCGGGGAGGCTGATGCTTTGTATTTTGATTTAAGTAGTGAGACAATAAACTCTTTAGTCGTTGTTTTACCGACAGATCCGGTGATAGCGACAATCTTGCATTTAGATTCAGCCAGTTTTTCCCTTGCAAGAGTTTGCAGCGAAACCAGGACATCTTCAGAATAAATAAGCGGCACTCCATAACTGCTCCCGCGATAGCCTGAATGAACGACTGCCCCTGCAGCGCCATTTTCCACAGCGGACTTAAGGAAGTCATGTCCATCGCACTTCAATCCGGGAAGGGCAAAAAAAAGAGTCCCCGGCTTGACCTGCCGGCTGTCGACTTCTACGCGATGAACTGGCTGCAAACTAACAGAATCAAGCTGCATTAGCCCTGCAATAGATTTTAGGGAAACGCTTCGCATAGCTGTTTAATCTTTTTTTATTAGTCTTTTTTTAGGCATTTGGCAAATTTTTTCACCCTTTCCTGCTGAATGTCATCTAACATAGCCTGGAACTGTGTTGTGTCCTCGACGCCATTTTCTTTTAAAACATTAGTGAAGGTCTCTAAAACTACAGCCCTGATCAACTTTGGTATATTTTGGTGTTCGCCTGGATCCTTTAATGGATTTGGATTCATTGTAGCAGCTTTTTTTTCGAGTATTTTAAATATTTCCTTATCTTTAACTTCCAATGCCTTAACAATATCGGGCCATTTTTCTTCGGGAACTTGATATTTTTTTAGAGTCTCGAGCACAATCTCTTTAGGAAAATTGAAAAGCAGCATTGTTTTTTCGCAGCGGGCACGTTCTTCATTGGTGAGCATAAGATCTGTCTCAGCAGATACACTGGCTGGAGTTAACACCACACCAACTCCGGCAAGGAACATCATTGCGACTCGACCTTTAACATAGCTCCACTTCATAAAACCTCCAAATAATATTGTTAACATTTCTCAGTTCCATTTTTTATATGGCGAATTCCGATCTCAATTGTAATTGTATTTTATTATTTTGCAAGATATACTGCGATAAACCAGTAGATTCGGGCATGAGTGATGCTTCTTGATGGAAAATTAGTTGCGAGCCAAATTCAAAGAGAAATTCAATCGGCAATTGCCCAATTGGGAGGAAGGAAGCCTTGCCTTGCTGTCATTATTGTTGGCGACAATCCCGCATCCCAAATTTACGTTGCAAGAAAAACGAAAGCCTGTGAGCAAGTCGGCATTGAATCGCGTAGAATAGCCATTGATTCTCATGTTGAGCCAGATCACCTCATTCAGCTTATTGAAAAATTAAACTTAGACCCCGCAGTTGACGGAATTTTACTTCAACTTCCCCTGCCGGATCACTTAAACCCCATCGATGTACTTTCGCACCTGTCCCCTGAAAAGGATGTCGATGGTCTTCATCCAATCAATCTTGGTAAATTATTAATCGGCGAAAAAGATACATTTACCCCATGCACGCCGCTGGGAATTAAAACTTTGCTGGAATATGCTAAAGTCGATCTGACGGGAATGCATGCCCTTATCCTTGGACGGAGCAATATCGTGGGCAAGCCAATGGCTGCAGTGCTTATTCAAAACACTCCCGATGCCAATGCTACAGTTACGATTGCACATAGCCGGACAAAGCATCTTAAGGAGCTTTGCCTTACCGCCGACATCATCATTGCATGCATGGGTTCTCCAAAATTTATCAAAGCCGATATGGTCAAAGAAGGCGCCATTGTGATCGATGTCGGGATCAACCGGATCAAAAACCCCTCTGATGAGAATAAATGGCAAGTTGTCGGCGATGTCGATTTTGATGCGGTCAAGGATAAGTGTTCCTATATTACTTCTGTCCCCGGCGGAGTTGGACCCATGACCATCGCCATGTTATTGAGCAATACTCTGAAAGCGTACCTAAAGCGATTCAATAATTAAAAAAATGATTGAAACACAGAGACACAGAGGCACAGAGATAGCAAATTTCCTGCCTCTAAAATTATCTGCACAATCATGGAAATTCCCTGAGTTAATTCTTCAGTGTCTCTCTGTCTCTGTGTTTAATTTTTTGACGAAAAACTTGGGCCCCTCATTAATCAAGAGTGCAATATTTCTTCTCCTTTGCTTCACGGGTTGTCAAAAAATCACAGAGGTCCATGTCGAGGTCACTGACCATCAAACCACTGTGTTTTCAGGGGAAGCCATGGTCATGCAATACAAAATTATCATTGGGCAACCCTTAAACGAAACTCAGATTGACCAAATTTCCAGGCTGATCATCACTTTATTTCAGGAAGTGAATCAGATCTATAATAAATGGAATCCCGATTCGGAAATTTCAGCTTTAAACCGTCTTAAAGCGAACACAAAAGTTCCGATTTCACAAAAACTTGAAACCCTTTTAGAAAAAACAGATGAGATCGTTTCTTTAAGCGAATCGCGTTTCGACCCGACCATTGAACCTATTCAGAAACTATGGAAAAAATCCCTTGCAATCAATCAAATCCCGGAAAAGGAGGAAATTGAAAAAATTGCGCCTGCGATCGGCTGGCGCAATATTCATTTTCATCAGGGAATTTTTTACAAAGATCACGATCTCACTGCGCTCGATCTTGGAGGGATTGCAAAGGGATTGGCTATCGACTTAATTGCCGAAAGGCTTGAGGAATTGGGGTATCCCGACATTTATGTCGAATGGGGAGGAGAAATCAAAGCTTTGGGACAACACCCTGAAAATCGTCCCTGGACAATCTTTATTGGGGGCCTTACCAGTGAAGATCCGGATGACGCCATCGACACTCTTTACCTGAATAATGCCGCCATCGCGACCAGCGGCGATTATTTGCAAAATTGGTCGGTTCCAGCAGCAGGCCCGGACAATAAAACTACCTATTTTCACATTTTTGATCCGAAAACTTTATCGCCCCTCGTAACAACCGCCCATTCGATCGCAAGTGCAAGCGTGATGTGCGGCAGTTGCGCTTTAGCCGATGGCCTTAGCACTTCTGCCATGTTGTTCCCCAATGTGGAGGCGGCAGAAAAATGGGCGGAAAAAATCAGACAGCAGATCCCGGAAGTTTCGTTTTGGATTGTCTCGAGGTAGATAACGCGATGGGCGAAATGGACAATGGCCAATATGGACATCATGGGCGACATGAGACAATTGCAAAAGTCTTGATTATTCAGGGCTAGCAAAACAATCAACGCAAAGGCGCAGAGGCGCAAAGACGCGAAGATAAAAACAGGCTCAAGAATTGGCTTCTAACGCACTTAAGTTAAGCCGCTACTTAAAAGGCGATTTCAGAGCGCTTTAAATCTCTTTAGCTCGCCTTTTAAGTAGCGGCTTAAAGCGTCTCACTTTTATCGGGTTACCCGATAAAAGTGAATGGGTCAAATCAAGCGATAAATTTCCTTATATACAGTTTTTATCATTTTTATCGTTATATCGTTAAAATCGTTGATCATGTCTGTGACGTATATCCTTGAAAGCTATTTATCTTTGCGCCTCTGCGCCTTTGCGTTGATTATTTTGCTAGCCCTGAGTAATCTAAGACTTTTGCAATTGTCTCTCATGGACTATGGACTATATCGTCCATTGTCCATATCGTTCCTGTTATCTAAATTTTGAAAAGTAGTCGAGGCGCTTTTTCATTTCGCGCTCAAACCCTCTTTCGAAAGGAGTGTAGAAACAAGGCCTTTCCATCCCTTCGGGAAAGTAATTTTGTCCGGAAACCCCAGAAGGCAGATCGTGGTCATAGATATAATCAGCCCCATAGCCCATCTCTTTCATCATCTTCGTCGGCGCATTGACAATCGTCGATGGCGGATTCAGGTGAGTTGTCTTTGCTGCCAGCTCTTTAGCTTTACCAAAGGCCGCATAAACGGCATTGCTTTTGGGGGCGAGAGCTAAATAAATGACCACTTCTGCCAAAGCCAGTTCCCCTTCTGGCGATCCGAGCATCACATACGCCTCTTTTGCGTTGATTGCCAGACTCAAAGCTTGAGGATCGGCAAGCCCAATATCTTCTGATGCCATACGGATCAGGCGTCTTGCAAGATATAAAGGCTCTTCCCCTCCCTGAAGCATTCGGGTAAACCAGTAAAGGGCAGCATCGGGATCAGAACCCCGTACTGATTTATGCAATGCGGAAATCAATTGGTAATGTTGGTCCCCCGCCCGGTCGAACAGAGGCGCCCTTGTTTGAAAATATTGTTTTAAAGCATCGGCATCGTAGAGCATTTCTCCTGGCAGCTCCTGAATGTTTTCGATGAGATTAAAAAAATATCTTCCATCCCCTTGCGCCAGCCGGATCATATATTTCCTGGCTTCCGGTGTAATTTTTAATTGTTTTTTAGCCGATTCATAATGATCGAACAAACGGCTTAAGGCTTCTTCATCAAGGGAATGAAGTTTTAATACCCTCACGCGCGACAATAAAGCATCATTGAGATAAAAGGAGGGGTTTTCCGCAGTAGCTCCTACTAAAATCACCCGTCCATTTTCCAAAAAGGGAAGAAAAGCGTCTTGCTGCGCTTTATTAAAACGGTGGATCTCATCGACAAAGAGCAAGACACTTCGCCCAAACAATGGAGTTTGTTCCGTTGCATTAATGATTTTTTTAATGTCGGCAACCCCGCTAAATACCGCGCTCAAATGTTCAAATCTCATGTCAAACGCTTTGGCATATAAACGGGCAATTGAGGTCTTACCGCATCCGGGAGGTCCCCATAATATGATAGAAAGAGGTTTCCTGGTTTGGACGATCTGGGTAATGAAACCAGATTTTCCAACAAGATGGTCCTGACCGGCAATCTCATCAAATGATTTCGGACGTAAAATTTCTGCAAGAGGGATGTTCATAATACCGGCTATTATAACAATTTATGTATTGTAGAGCAAATGGGTAATTTTCCCTTGCCTTTATTACAAATTTGGGCTATGATTCAGGAATTTAAATATTACGCTGGGTATAATATGGCAAAATTAATTTTTGAACATAACAATGAAGAGATTGAACTGGAAGACGGCTCACCCATTGCCGAGGCTTGTGAAGAAGCCGGTGTCCCCTTTGCATGTACGGAGGGTGTGTGCGGAACATGCGTCATAGAGGTCAAAGAAGGGAAAGAAAACCTCTCTAAACCAACTGTTGAAGAGGAGAACTTTCTTGGAGAAGGCACTTGCGATGAGCGCTTAGCTTGCCAGTGCCGGATCAAATGTGGAACGGTAAAAGTTTCCTTCTAAATTAAAAAAGTAATCATATATATCATACAGGAGTGTCAATATGTCAGAAAATCAAACAACAGTTACAAAAAAAATCGATCGTACAATGACTATTGCCGATATCCTTTCGATGTTTCCACATAAAGCACAGCGCTTATCTAAAGAGATCACCAATGCCGGCCTGCATTGCGTTGGCTGCCAGGCTGCCACATGGGAAACGCTCGAGGGCGGCATGCTCGGTCATGGCATGACAAATGATGACATTGAACGTCTTGTCAAACGGCTCAATGCATTGCTCGATGAACCTGTCGATATGTCTACAGTCACCATGACAAAACGGGCCGCTGCCAAATACAAAGAGATCCTTGCTGAAGAGGGAAAAATGGGATGGGGTCTTCGTTTTTCAGAGCGAATGGGCGGATGCAGCGGTTTTGAATATTCTTTGGATTATTCCGAAAAGGCGCTTCCCGATGATGTCGTTGTGGCAAGTAATGATGTAGAAATTCACGTCAATAAGGGACATTGGCCGAACCTTGTCGGTTCAGAAATCGATTTTATCGAAGGTTTGCATGAATCGGGCTTTAGCGTCAGCAGCCCCAAAGCAAAATCTTCTTGCGCATGCGGCTCATCACACGGACATTAAGAGGCTTTAAGGAATTTATATGAAGAAACTAATCGCTTTATCTTTCCTTTGTTTATCTTTAACGTTTCAGGTCAGCGCGGCTCTTTCTCCTTACTACCAGAGTGTAAGAGAATATGAGACTCTTCTGCAAGACCCTAAACTCGCAGAAGCTTTGGGACAAGGGGAAGAAATCAGCACTATTCAAAGGGATTCTTCAGGTTTTGTTGTCTCTTCATCAAAAAAAACTGTGAGGGTCAATGTAGTTTATGACCCTCAGGACCACCCGGGCCCAAGAAAATTTCATTTTGAAGGTTTTCACGAAAAGTAATCACCTCGACTTTGGGAAAATAGAATGAGCTGGGATCCAAACAAATCACCCCCTGTCACCTTCAATTGTACACAACCTGGTACGATATTAAGCCCCCTTGAACAAGCAACGGCTGAACTTAATGCAATTGAAAAAAAGCTATCATCCTTTGCGCTCGGTCGACTATCGGGTGCATCAGAAATTAAATCATCGATCAAAATAGTGGTACAAGGGCTTATAAGAAATGGATTTGATCAGTCTTTACCTCCTGAAATCAGCACTAAGCTTATAAAAATGATTAAAACTGCTAATGGTCTATGTGCTAATGAAGCTAAAGAAGTATCAAAAATAGTAAGTCATGTTAAGCCTAAACTGGATAAAATTGATGCTCACCTTGATTCGACCAGCAAAGAATTAACACATCTGGCGCTAATACTAACTTCGGAAAACATGAGGCAAGTGCATCAAAGACTTCATGAAATAGAACCTTTGCTCACTACTATACCCACTATGCTGGAAGAAATTGCAACCAATGTAAAGAAAGCCACAAAGGGCTTTGAAGGGACGCCTCAAATTCAGGAAATCAATCAGCTTATCGAAAAATTGAATACAATCGCCTTATCAAATTTAGGCAAATACACCCATATACTGACAACGGAAAATTTATGCCTTTCCACAAGTATCCTAAGCTCGACAAATTCCCTTACATCCATTGGGGAGAGTTTTGCTGAAAGCGGGCTATCAAAAGAGTTATTAACAGTCTTTCCCACGCAAGCATAAACACTTAATCCTGACTTCACTATTGCATTTACACACCACGAATGAAGAATCGGTTCATGCCTACAGTTCTGACCTTGCCCATACCTGATGCAAATATTTAACGCGGAGGCGCCAACATACTTTTACCCATAAGTCTAATAAGCAATTCAACGCAGAGGCGCGGAGGCGCAAAGAAAACACGATTTAATTTTGAATTTTTTCTCCTGCCCATCGTTAGGCATAAGTAAACAAAAACCTTTTAAGCGTTATCTATAATAAATTCAACACAAAGGCACAAAGTTCCAAAGAAACAAAGAAATTTTTAACCTAGAGACCCTTCTCTCTTAGTGTCTTGGTGTCTTCGTGCCTTTGTGTTGAATTAAAGCTATACTTATGGGTAAAAGTATGTTTGTGACTTTGCGCCTCCGCGTTAAATAGTTTACAGTCATTGAGCAATAAATACTTATAACAAAAAAGCTAACTTATCCTAAAAATTTAGCTATGATTTCTAAAAGCAAAAAGAGATTTTACCCAAGAATTTTCCTTTTCAAAAGGTCATTGACAACACCTGGAGAGGCCTTTCCTCTCGACAGCTTCATCACCTGTCCGACCAAAAAGGCAAAGGCTTTGTCCCTCCCCGCTTTAAAGTCTGCAATAGATTGGGGGTTGGCAGCTAAGACCTGATCGACGAGCGTTTCGATCTCTCCCTCATCATGGACGGGGGAATAATCGGGATTTTCTGCAACAATCAATTCCGGATTTTTGTCCGGATGGAGCATCATGTCGTCAGCAACTGTCTTTGCAATCCTTCCGGTAATTACTCCCCGATCGATCATTTTGACGAGATTGGCCAGGTGCACACTGGAAATGCCATAGTCGATGATGTTCTTCCCCGTTTCTTTCAAGCGGCCCGCAAATTCAACGGTGATCCAGGTGCATAAAAGACGAGGTTGATTGTACAGTAAGAGGGCCTCTTCAAAATAGTCGGCAATTTTTTTATCGGAAACGAGCAGAAAGGCATTGTGGGGCGTCAGTCCAAATTCCTTCACATAGCGACGCTCGCGCTGCAAAGGCAATTCCGGCAAAGATTTTGCGATCTCTTCGATATAATTCTCCGAGAGAACAATAGGGACTAAATCGGGTTCGGGAAAATACCGGTAGTCAGCGGCCATTTCCTTGCTTCGCATCATCACCGTTTCTTTTTTTTCCACGTCCCAGCGAAAGGTTGCCTGCTGGATGATAAGATGGGGCAAAAGATCGGGATTGCGCTCATATTCGTGAATTTGCCGCTTAATTTCCGCTTCGATGGCCATTTCCATGAAACTAAATGAGTTCATATTCTTGATCTCAATTTTGCTGCGAAGCTCATTTGTTCCCTTAGGACGAACAGAAACGTTGACATCGACACGCAAAGACCCCTCTTCCATATTGCAGTCGCTTGCATCGATGTATTGTAAAATGGCTTTTACTGCCAATGCATAGGCAGAGGCTTCTTTTCCGGAATGGATGCACGGTTCTGAGACAATTTCAATGAGAGGAACCCCAGCACGGTTATAATCGACCCCGGCAAAGGTGGGGAAATGTTTCAGCATGCCGGCGTCATCTTCCAAATGGACACGGTTAACGGCAAAGCCCATCTCTTTGCCATCCACCTCAGCAATCACGGTCCCCCCGCGAATGATTGGCTCATCATACTGAGTGATTTGAAAATTGCGCGGGCTGTCGGGATAAAAGTACGATTTTCTGTCAAATGTGCTAAAACGCGAGATATTGGCATTGATTGCGCAACCAAATTGAACGGCTTTCAGTACTGCCTCTTTATTTAAAACCGGCAATGCTCCCGGCTGCCCCGTGCACACCTCTGTAATATTTGTGTTGGGTTCATCGCCAAACCGGTTTGGAGCTACGCTGAATAGCTTTGATTTTGTATTGAGCTCCGCGTGAATTTCCAGTCCAATGACCGCTTCCCATACTGCGCTATATTGTTTCATGATCGGTTCCTATTTCACAAATGTCGGGATTGCTAAATTATATTTCGACTGCTTTTCATACAGGTGAGCTGCCGCTAAAACGAGTGCATCCCCTTTCTGCGGTCCGATGAGCTGCAGTCCAAGAGGTTTGCCATCCTTGGCAAACCCTTCCGGCACACTAATGGCCGGCAAGCCTGCCAGATTGATCCCAATGGTATAAATATCTTCCAGATACATCTGAAGCGGATCTTTAATTGCCCCAATTTCAAATGCGGTAAATGGGGAAACGGGAGTAGCAACCAAATCGCATTGTGTAAATGTTTTCTCATAGCTCTTAATCATCAACGAGCGGACTTTTTGAGCCTTTTTGTAGTAGGCATCTTTATACCCTGCGCTTAACACATAAGTCCCAAGCAAGATGCGCCGTTTGACTTCGGGGCCAAATCCTTCCTCTTTTGAATACCGGTAGACCTCATCCAGGGTTTTTGCTTTGGACGAGCGCACCCCATAGCGAATTCCGTCAAAACGGGCCAGATTTGTCGAGGCCTCAGCCGTGGCTAAAATATAGTATACAGCGATAGAATGTTTTAAAATGTGTAAATCGACATCGACAATTTTAGCTCCAAGCGTCCTTAAGGTCTCTAAAGCCTGATTAAATATCTGTTTGGGCTCAGGAGCCAGTTCTTCAAGGAATTGCCATGGCACCCCTATCGTCAAGCCTTCGGGCCTGTTGTTTATTTTGTCAAGATACGCTTCTTGCGGTTCGTCAAAACTCGTGGAGTCGCGAGGGCAATGTTTTCCAATTACCTCCATTAACAAGGCTGCATCGGCTGTTGTCGTGGCAAGAGGGCCAATCTGGTCCAAAGAAGAGCCATAAGCCACAAGCCCGAACCGGGAAACCCGCCCATACGTAGGCTTAAAGCCGACGATGCCGCAAAAGGAAGCCGGCAGACGGACAGAGCCGCCCGTGTCGCTGCCGAGCGCTAAAGGGCAAAGCCTTGCTGCGACAGCTGCTGCGGAACCACCGGAAGAGCCTCCCGGGGTGCACGATAAATCCCAGGGGTTGCATGTTTTTTGCAAAGCGGAATTTTCTGTCGATGACCCCATGGCAAATTCATCCATATTGGTTTTTCCAATAATGATGGCGTCTTCAGCTTCAATCAATTCGGTAACAGTCGCATCAAAAGGGGCTTTGTAGTTAGTCAAAAATTTTGAAGCACAGGTGGAGATTTCCCCTTTGACATGGATATTATCTTTGAATGCAATGGGGATGCCGGCAAGCTTCCCTAGTTTTTCCCCGCCCTTTAATCGCTCGTCGAGCTTTTTAGCCTGTGACAAAGCCCTCTCGGGAAAAACTTTTAGAAAAGCACCAATTTTGGAGTCATATTTTTCGATTCGTTTTAAAAATGTTTCGACAATGGAAACAGCTGAAATAGACCCCTTTAAAAACCGGTCTCTTATTTCAATTGCAGACAGGTTGTAAATCTCCGACATAGAATAGATGACCTTTCTGGTTAACTGTTTTTAATGACAGGTGGAACGCGTATCAACCCGCCAATTTGCGAGGGGGCATTAGAAAGAAATGAGTCCCGCGAAAGTGTTTTCCCCGTTTTATCCTCTCTTTCGACGTTAACAACAGAAGCAAGTACATGATTGCATGGGGCTACATTTTCCGTATCGATCGCGTCAAGCATTTCGAAGTAGGAGATAATTTTTCCCAAATCTATCAATAGACGTTCTTGTTCTTCTTCGGAACACTCAATGCAGGATAATTTGATCAGATTTTGGATTGTTTGTTTCGTTAAGTTTGCCATAGTCCCCATCAATGGTTTTAAGCCTGGTTGTTCCATGCAGTGTAGCAAGAGTGTTTTTTTTTTACCAGTAAAAACCAAAGTTCATCCGATGTGGGGTGTAAACAAAAGTGTTACCTATGTGGGTGAATTGGACCCAAGCAATCAACGCAGAGGCGCAAGAGGCGCGGAGGCGCAGAGGAAAACAAAACTAGAAAAAACAATTAGAACAGAATCCAAGGGATCACAGAAAGGAATAGCTTATTGCCAAGAACTCCCGCGGACAATATTAGAAATAATCTGATATTTAGTTTGATATCTTGCCTACTCTGCTCATCCTGCTATCATTCTCTCTATGATTAAAACTCTGTAAACAAACCTTAAAATTTCTCTTTCTCTCTCCGCGTCTTTGCGCCTTTGCGTCTCTGCGTTTATCCATTGACATCACACTGTAGGTACATATTTTATACCGTACTTAAATGTCATTGCGATCGTTTTTTTAGAAAATTGTTGATCTCGTTCTACGATTCGTGATCGATGATCAAAAGCTTGCGAGCTTCAACAGCTTGTAGCTTGAGATCGAAAAACTCCTCCCTGTCAGCGGCATACTCAATGGCAAGATCGAGCGCCTGCAGGGAGCTTTCGCGGTCGTGAATGGCAAATAGACACTTTGCCAGATAAAAGTAGGGAACCGGACTTTCAATGTCGAGAATGGCTGCCATCTCGTACGCATCGATGGCAGCCTCATATTCGCCGGAGCGTTGAGCGGCCATTCCGAGCCCAAGCCAATACTCGTGATTATAGGGATTTAATGTGGCCAGGAATAAGAAGGCATTCGTGGCTTCGGTGTCCCGTTTATTCTCAAATAAATGATAAGCCGCCTGGTAAAATTTAGCCATTGTTTCATCGGAAAACTCTAAAATATCCTGAACCGTTTTTCCCGAAGAAAGCGCCATCTTCAATGCAGAAGTATCGCTCAATTTTTTTTTAACATTTTCGGAAAGAAAAAAATTACTTAAGCTAGTCATGATATACTACTCTATCTCAAAAGACACTTAAGGTTGTAAAGAAAATTCTTTACAATCAGACTTTTCCCACCCTTTTTTTAACGCATCCATTTTTTTATTTGAGATTCCTCCCAAAAATTCGATCACTTTCAAAAACCTTGCGCGGGTACGATCTTTTCCCAATACCTGGACGGAATCAAAAAGAGGCGGGCCCTGCAATTTACCCATGACGGCAGCAAATAACAAAGGCATGATCACTTTTTTATGGTTGACCCCAAATACTTCAGCTACTTCCCTTGAGGCTTTATTGACGGCTCCACTTCCCCAATCTTCCTGGGCATCGAGATTCCAGATCATCGCCTGAATCATCAGGCATAGCGTCTCTTTCGTTGTCTCTTTGATCGCAAATAACTCTTCGGTATATTTCAAATGATTGATAAAAAGAAAATCGCAAAGTTCAATGAACTCGCCAAATGTTTTAATGCGGGAATGGCACAAAGGCATCACTAGCTTCATAAATTCATCATTGAAAGACCATGCCTTAATACGGTCCCACAATTGATCTTCCCGAATGTTTTTAATCAGATACTGCTGATTGATCCATTCGAGTTTTTGCACATCGAAAACGGCGCCGGATACACCGATTCTTTTATGATCAAATTCTTTAATGATCTCTTCAAGGGGGTAAATTTCGCGGTCGCCTGTCATGCTATAGCCCATCAAGGTCATGAAATTCAACAACGCTTCAGAAAGAAATCCGCTGTCGCGATAGAAAAAAATCGACGTCGGGTTTCTTCTTTTGGAAAGCTTTTTTCCATCTTTGCCAAGCAATAAAGGCATATGCATAAAAGTGGGTACGTTCCATTCAAAGGCCTCGTAGAGATAGATGTGCTTTGGGGTGGAACTCATCCATTCATCGCCTCGTATCACATGGGTAATTTCCATCAAATGATCATCGACGACGTTGGCAAGATGATAGGTTGGGAAGCCATCTGATTTTAATAACACCTGGTCGTCAACGTCTGCCCATGGATAGGTAATGCGCCCTTTAATTTCATCCATATAGACGCATTCGCCGGTAAGGGGCATTTTTAATCGGATCACATAAGGCATGGAGGCTGCCTCTTTCTCCTCGATCTCCTTTTGACTTAAGTTGCGGCATCGCCTGTCATACCCTTGACGCCCTCCCTGCTTTGCCGATACCTGCCTCATCTCTTCGAGTTCTTCTGATGTGCAAAAGCATTTGTAAGCTTTGCCCTTATTTAAGAGGTCAAAGCAATGCTTTTTATATAAATCGGAGCGCTCCGATTGACGATATGGCGCAAATGGCCCTCCAATATCGGGCCCCTCATCCCAGCTGATGCCGCACCATTTCAAGGCTTTATAAATGTTTTCTTCATACTCCGGACGGCTTCTGCTCCGGTCCGTATCTTCGATGCGCAAAATAAATTTCCCTTGATGGTGCCTGGCAAATATCATATTGAATAATGCGATATAGGCTGTACCTACATGGGGGTCGCCGGTAGGGGATGGGGCTATGCGTACACGAACAGACATATTATTTTGATTCCTTTTGATGTTCTAAAAAGAGTAAATCTTTCATGATATTGTAAGTCTCTAAAAGCTGTAAATCGCCCTGACCAAACTTTTCAGGATCCTCTTCCTCAACTTCTGTATCGGTATTTTTTTTCAATTCCTCTAAAAAATCCTGGTAATTTTTACTTTTTTCCATTCTCAATGCGGAATTGGCTTTTAACTTAGGGAGATATTGATCATAAAAATGAACCTTTTTCTGTAAATTGAATTTATACAGCCATTTTACGCGCATCCGCTGCTCGAGAGGGATATCCAACAAATCATCGTCAAAATTAGGGGGTATGTGATCGTTTTCTAAAGGATATTTACCAAAAATTTCGCCCACTTCAGTCTGACTTAAGGGACCAGGCA